>NZ_JCACVY010000295.1:0-3442 GCF_058833935.1 Roseomonas sp. TS2
CTGTCCTTCGCGCACCTGCTCGGCCATGCCGGCAAGAACGCCCGCGCCGAGGATGAGCGCGAGGACGAGGACAAGGCCAAGAAGGCGCGCCGCGCCTCCGAGGACGAGGAGGACGACAAACCGCAGGGCCGTCGCGCCTCCGATGATGAGGACGAGGACGACAAGCCGCAGGGCCGCCGCGCTTCCGAGGGGGAAGACGAGGACGACAAGCCGAAGGGCCGCCGCGCCTCCGAAAAGGAAGACGAGGACGACAAGCCGAAGGGCCGGCGTGCCTCGGAGGACGAGGAGGAGGATGAGCGCGACCCCGAGGGCCGCCGCACCACCGCCGAGGAGGATGATGAGGAGGAGCAGGACGAGGCGGACGAGCGCGATCCCAAGGCGCGCGCCGCCCGCCGCCGCGAGCGCGCCCGCTGCGCCGCGATCTTCGGCTCGCGCCATGCGGCCGGCCGCGTCGCCGCCGCCGCGCAGATGGCGTTCAAGACCAACATGAGCGCCCGCGAGGCCATCGGCGTGCTGGCCAGCCTGCCGGTCGAGAGCGCCAGCGCCCGGACCGGCGGGCTGGGCGCGGCCATGGGCGCGCTCGGCACGCCGCGCCCCACCGGCTCCGCACCGCCCCCGCCCAGCGGCCGCCAGGCCGTCGCCTCCTCCTGGGATGTCGCGGCCGGCCGCGCCGGCATCCGCAGCAAGTAAGGGACCACCACGATGGTCAGCCCCGTCCTCAACGAGCGCTTCTACCCGGGCGCCTTCATCATCTCCGAGGCCAACGGCTTCCGCTCGCGTGACACTGGCCTGGTGAAGAACCCGGGCGGCGCCGAGCTGGTGCTGGAGGCCGGCCTGGTGATGGCCACCCTCACCGCCGATGGCAGCCTGGTGCCCTACGACAATGTCGGCACCGATGGCAGCGAGGTCGCCTCCTGCATCCTCTACGCCGGCGGCGTGATCCCCGCCGGCGGCCAGAAGCGCCTCGCCATCGTGGCGCGCGACGCGGAGGTGAACAGCGCTGAGCTGCGCTTTGACGCCGCGGTCGACGCCGCCGGCCGTGCCGCGGCGCTGGTCGATCTCGCCACGCGCGGCATCATCGGCCGCTGATCCCCGCGCCCGCCACGCGCGGGCGCCTTTCCTGCAGCCCTGGGCCTGGACCCTGGCGCGCCCCATGGCGCGCGGCCGCCCGGATGGAGCATCCCGCCTTGACCATCCTGAACCTGTTCCGCCAGGACGCCTTCTCGGCCCTGGAGCTGACGAGCTTCGTCGAGCGCACGCCCTTCCTGCCGACCGGCCTCGGCAGCCTCGGCATCTTCAACGACAAGCCGATCCGCACCACGGCGCTCGCCGTCGAGGAGCGCAACGGCATCCTGACGGTGATCCCGACCAGCCAGCGCGGCGCGCCACTCACCGAGCGCCAGACCGAGAAGCGCAAGATGCGCTACTTCGAGACGCCGCGCCTGGCGCATGGCGACACCATCATGGCCTCGGAGCTGCAGGGCATCCGCGAGTTCGGCACCGAGAGCGTGCTGATGCAGCTGCAGACCGAGGTGGCGCGCCGTCTGGCCGGCCCGACCGGCCTGACCAGCAACATGGAATACACCTGGGAGCGGCACCGCCTCGGCGCCGTGCAGGGCATCCTGCTCGATGCCGACGGCTCGGTGCTGTTCAACTGGTTCGACGAGTTCGGTGTCACCCAGCCGGCCGAAATCGCCTTCAACCTCAAGGCCGCGACGCCCAAGGATGGCGACCTGCGCCGCAAGTGCAACGCCGTGGTGCGTGACATGCAGCGCAAGGCGCAGGGCGCCTGGACCCCCACCACCCGCGTGCAGGCGCTCTGCGGCGATGAGTTCTGGGACGACCTGATCAGCCACCAGGACGTGGTGAAGACCTACCTCAACTGGCAGGCGGCCGCCGAGCTGCGCCAGGGCGCGGCCTTCTCCTCGATGCACTACGCCGGCATCGACTGGCTCAACTACCAGGGCTCGAACGACCAGAGCACCATCGCCATCGAGCCGACCAAGGTGAAGTTCTTCCCCGTGGGTGCGCCGGGCGTGTTCGAGCGCGCCCTCGCGCCGGGCGAGACCTTCGAGTGGGTGAACACCCCCGGCAAGCCGCTCTACGTGCAGCCGATCTTCGACCGCGACCGCAACAGCTTCTGGCGCCAGGAGGTCTACTCCTACCCGCTGCACATCTGCACGCGGCCGGAGATGCTGCAGAGCGGCCGCGCCGGCACCTGACGCGCCATGGCCATCGACTTCGGTGCGCTGAACGCCGCCGTCCTGGAGGCCTTCGCCGAGCCGGATCGGGTGGCCTACCAGCCGCGCGGCCAGGCCGGCCTGATCTGGGTGCGGGCGATCTACGACCGCTTCCAGCTCCAGGCCCTGCTGGATGGCGAGGCGCCGGTCTCGGTCATGCAGACGCAGATCGGCGTCTGCCAGGCCGACTTCCCGCCAGGCTTCGTGCATGACGCGGGTGACCGCGTGCAGGTCCGGGGCATCAGCTTCGTCGCCAGCGACGCGCAGCCGGACGGCCAGGGCTGGGTCTACCTGCCCGTCAAGAAGATCGGCAGCGCCGGGCCATGAGCGATACCGACTGGCCCTCCGCCCGGGCCCGCATCCGCCACGCCGTGGTGGAGCTGCTCAAGGCGCGCGTGCCGGCGGTGCGGCGCCGGGTCTATCGCGGGCGCAGTTGGCCGCTGCAGGAGCGCGAGCTGCCGGCGCTGCTGGTCTATGCCTGGCAGGAGGACAAGAAGGCGCCGGCCGGCGCCGGCACGGCCGTCACCTCCTACGCCGTGGAGCTGACGCTCGCCGTCGAGATCCGGGTGGCCGAGGCCTCCCGCACCGGCGAGCAGGCCGAGGCGGTCGAGGACGAGCTGGAGGCGCTGGCCGGCGCCGTCACCGATGCGGTCATGCAGGCGCCCGAGCTGCTCGGGCGCACTGGCCTGATCGAGCGCATCGAGGGCGTGCGGACCACCTTTGGCGTCCATGGCCGCGACGCCGAGCAGACGCTGGGCCGCGCCCTGGTCGCCTTCGATCTGCGCTTCAGCGAGCGCTACCGGCTGCTGCCGCCGCCCATCGTCTGCGACGAGCCCACTCTCACCTTCGCGCCGCGCTTCGACGCCGCGCCATAAGGACCTCCACCCATGAAGGTGACCCCCTCGGAGGGCCGCGCGGTGCGCGATCCCGAGCTGCGCGACCTGCTGCCCGCCGAGGGCCGCGACGTGCCGTGCACCGACTACTGGCTGCGCCGCCTGCGCGATGGCGACGTGGTCGAGGCGCCGGAGGCTGCCGATGCCGGTGAATGACCGCGTCGAGATTCAGAAGGTCGCGAACGGCTGGGTCATCTCGCCTGTCCGCCTGTCCTACATGGACGCCGCCCGCTCCAGTGAGATCCACGTCGCCCGCACCCTGGACGAGGTGCTGGAGGCGGTGCGCGGCTTCCTGCTGACCGAGCTGGT
>NZ_JCACVY010000296.1:0-3418 GCF_058833935.1 Roseomonas sp. TS2
GAGCCCGCCGCGGCGGCCGGCAGACCCACCTGGCTGCGCCGCGCCATGGCCTGGCGGGCCAGGACCCGGCGTGACTGAGGGCAGGACCACCCCGGCCCGGTAGCCGCCGGGCGGGGGCACCCGGAGAGGTGTGGCGAAAGCGCCACGCGGACCGGCCAAGGCTCTCCTGCCGGCAACCCCGCCTTGGCCGGAGCCGTTCCTTGGCCAGTGGGTTCCAGGGGAGGGGCGGGATGATGCGCAAGGCCTGGTGGCTGGCGCGGCAGAGCGTGCTGGGATTCATCGAGGACGAGGCGCTGAGCCGTGGCGCGGCCATTGCCTTCTACACCGTCACCTCGCTGGCGCCGGTGCTGCTCATCGCCATTGCCATCGCCGGCCTCGCCTTTGGCGAGGATGCGGCGCGCGGCGCCATCGTCGCGCAGCTGCAGGGGCTGATGGGGCCGGGCGGCGCGGAGATGGTGCAGAGCATCATCCTCAGCGCCTCCAACCCCACCTCCGGCATGCTGGCCAGCGTGTTCGGCGTGCTGACGCTGTTCATCACCGCCAGCGGCGTGTTCGGCGAGATCCAGGCCAGCCTCAACATGATCTGGCGCGCCGAGCTGAAGGGCGACACCGTCTCCCGCCTGCTGCGGGCGCGCGCGGCGAGCCTTGGGCTGGTGGCGACGCTGGGCTTCCTGCTGATGGTCTCGCTGGTGGTCAGCGCCGCGCTGACGGCGCTGGGCAGCCTGCTGGACCAGAGCCTGCCGGCGGTGGCGGTGCTGGTGCGGCTGGCCAACGCCGTCATCTCCTTCGCGCTGATCTGCGCGCTGTTCGCCGCCATCTACAAGTTCCTGCCCGACCGCCGGCTGGAATGGCGCGACGTGCTGGTGGGCGCCGTCGTCACCACCCTGCTGTTCAACGTCGGCAAGTCGCTGATCGGCCTCTACCTCGGCAGCAGCGCCATCGGCTCCACCTACGGCGCGGCCGGCTCGGCGGTGATCGTGCTGCTGTGGATCTACTATTCGGCGCAGATCTTCCTGCTTGGGGCGGAGTTCACCAAGGCCTACGCCATCCGCCGCGACGCCGAGGCCTGGCACGCGCGCGGCCGCCCGCCCACCGCGCCGGAGGCCGCCGCGGCGGCGGAGGTGGCCGCCGAGCGGGCGGAGAAGGGCGAGGCGCCGGCGGAGGAGCCCTGCGAGATTCCCGAGCGCCCGCCCATCAACCTGCCGCCCGTCGCCTGAACCCCTTTTCATCCGGCGGCCGGCCCGATAGGGCATGCGGCATGACCACGCTTCCGCTGGATGCCGGCCGATGAGTCGCCAACGCCGCACCGCGGCCCCCTGGGTGGCGCTCGCCGCTGCCATCGCCGGCCTGCTCGGCGCCTCGCAGATCACCGAGGCGGACTGGATGCGCCTCGGCCGCGCGCTGTGGCGCGTCGTCACCACGCAGGAGGAGGAGGCGCCGCGCCGCCGCGCGCCGCGCGGCGAGGCGGAGCTGCCCACCGCACCCTTTTCCGGCCAGGCCCGGGTGCTCGATGGCGACACGCTCGACATCGCCGGCATCCGCGTCCGCATGCAGGGGATCGACGCGCTGGAGGGCGACCAGCAATGCAACCGCCCCGGCGGCCGCTACGCCTGCGGCCGCGCGGCGCGCGACCAGCTGGCGGCGCTGATCGACGGGCGCGACATCACCTGCACGCCGGATGGCAGCTCGACCTATGGCCGCAGCGTGGCCGTCTGCACCGTGTCGCAGGGCGGGCGGGAGATCGACCTGAACGCCGCCATGGTGCGCTCCGGCTATGCCTTCGACTGCACGCGCTACTCCAAGGGCCGCTACGCGGAGGAGGAGGCGGCGGCCAAGGCGGAGAAGGCCGGCGCCTGGGCCGGGCGCTTCACCTACCCCTGGTCGCACCGCGACCGGGCCGGCGCCTGCGGGCGCTGAGCGGCATGCGCGGCGCCGGGCGCGGAGGATGGCGCCGCTGGCTGCTCCGCGCGGCGCTGCTGCTGCTGCTGGGCCCGCCGCTGCTGATCCTGCTGTTCCGCTTCGTGCCGCCGCCGGCGACGCCGCTGATGCTGATCCGCGCCGTGCAGGGCCACGGCCTGGCGAAGGACTGGGTGGATTACGGGCGGATCGACCGCGCCCTGCCGCGCGCCGTCATCGCCGCCGAGGACAACCTGTTCTGCGAGCAGATGCTGGGCTTCGATTTCGACGCGCTGCGCGGCCAGGTGGCGGCGGCGCTGGAGGGGGAGCGGCCGCGCGGCGCCAGCACCATCACCATGCAGGTGGCCAAGAACCTGTTCCTCTGGCCGGGGCGCGACCCCTTGCGCAAGGTGCTGGAGGCCTGGCTGACGCCGCAGGTGGCGCTGCTCTGGCCGAAGCGGCGGGTGCTGGAGGTGTATCTCAACATCGTCGAGTTCGGCCCCGGCGTGTATGGCGCCGAGGCCGCGGCGCGCGCCTTCTTCAACCGCCCCGCCGCCGATCTCACGGCGCAGCAGGCGGCGCAGCTGGCGGTGGTGCTGCCCGCGCCGCTGCAATGGTCGGCGGCGGCGCCCACGCCCTACCTGCGCGAGCGGGCCGCCACGGTGCGCCGCCGCATGGGGCAGCTCGGCCCGCTGCTGGCCTGCGCGGAGTAGCCGCCCGGGCGGGGAAGCCGCGCCGGGCCGGCGCTCAGAACAGCACCCGCTGCAACCCCGTCGCCAGCGCCGTCTCCGCCTTGCGCAGGTCGATCGGGCGGGAGAGGTGGAACCACGCCCCGTCATGCACCAGCCCGAACAGCCGTCCCGCCTCGATGGCGCGCTTCCACAGCAGCATGGTGCCGAACGGCCCCTCCGGCGCGCCCTCCAGCAGGCGCGGATGCACGATCTGCACCCCCGCATAGACATAGGGCGAGATCTCGCGCTCCTTCGGCAGCCGCACCCGGCCGAGCGGGTCGAGCAGGAAGTCGCCGCGGCCCACCTCGCCCTCCACCGTGGCGGCGCGCACCAGCAGCAGCAGCGCGTCCATCTCCCCGGCGCGGAAGGTGGCGGCCAGGCGCTCGATGGTGGGCGTCGGGCCGTCCAGCCAGAAGGCGTCGCCATTCACCGCCAGGAAGGGCGCGCCGCCCAGATGCGGCAGGGCGTCGCGCATGCCGCCGCCGGTCTCCTGGATCGGCTCCTCGCGCAGCACGCGCGGCGGGTTGGGCCGGGCGGCGCAGACCGCCTCCACCTGCTCGGGGAACCAGTGGGCGTTGACCACCACCGTGCCGATGCCGGCGGCGTCGATGCGGTCCAGCGCGTGGTCGAGCAGGGTGCGGCCGGCCAGCTTCAGCAGCGGCTTCGGCGTCGCCTCGGTCAGCGGCCGCATGCGGGTGCCGAGGCCGGCCGCCAGCACCATGGCGGAGTTCAGGGTGATCACGCGGCGGGGTCCTTGGTGGGGCTGGCGGGCGTTGCGTCCGGGTTGCGCC
>NZ_JCACVY010000297.1:0-3415 GCF_058833935.1 Roseomonas sp. TS2
GCACCTGCCCTTCGGCGACCCCGCCACCCAGCCCGGCGCCGATGGCTTCGCCCAGCCGCTGCGGCGGATGCTGGGCGGCCGCCTGCTGGCGGCGCATGAGGCGGTGCACAGGCCGCCCCCCGGCGACACCGCCCCCGCCCGGCTGGAAAGCAGCTTCCACGACCCGCTGCCGGGACGCCTGCTCGCCCCCCTGGTGGCCCTGCGCGAGCGGCTCTCGGTGGCGGCGGAGCGGCTGCGGGACCTCAGCCTGCGGCGATTGCTGATGCTGGGCTTCGGCACGCTGGTGCTGCTGCTCCTGCTGCTGGCGCTGCTGCCGGGCGGGGGGGCGCGCTGATGCTGTTCCCCGCCATCGTCACGCAATTGCTGCACGCGGCGCTGCTGCTGGCCCTGGCGCCGCTGCTGGTTGGGGTGGTGCGCTGGCTCAAGGCGCGGCTGCTCGGCCGGCGCGGCGCGCACCCCTTCCAGCCCTGGCGGGACCTGCGGAAGCTGCTGCGCAAGCAGCCGGTGCTGGCCGAGGGCGCCTCCCCCGTCACCGCCGCCGCGCCCTATGTGGCGCTGGCGGCGACGCTGGCGGCGGCGCTGATGGTGCCCGGCTTCGCCCGCGGCATGGCGCTGGCGCCGATGGGCGACCTGATCCTGATCGGCGGCCTGCTGGCGGTCTCGCGCTTCGCCCTGGCCCTGGCGGGGATGGATGCCGGCACCGCCTTCGGCGGTCTCGGCGCCGCGCGCGAGATGAGTTTCGCCAGTCTCGCCGAGCCGGCCTTCGTGCTGGCGGTGATGGTGCTCGCCATGCTGGCCGGCACCACCAGCCTCGACGGCATCGGCGCCGTGCTGCAGGAGGGGGCGGTGGGGCTGCGCGTCTCGCTGGGCCTGGCGCTGCTGGCGCTGCTCGCCGTGGCCCTGGCCGAGAATGGCCGCCTGCCGGTGGACAACCCCGCCACCCACCTCGAACTCACCATGGTGCACGAGGCGATGCTGCTGGAGGCCTCCGGCCGCCACCTCGCCCTGTGGGAGATGCAGGGGGCGCTGCGCCTCGCCCTGTGGCTGGCGCTGCTGGCGGCGGTGTTCCTGCCCTTCGGCACGGCGCCGGCCGAGGCCGGGCCGCTCGGCTGGCTGCTGGGCCTCGCCGCCTGGGCGCTGAAGCTCGGCCTGCTGGCGGTGGCGCTGGCGGTGTTCGAGACGGCCATCGCCAAGATGCGCGTCTTCCGCGTGCCGGAGTTCCTCGGCGCGGCGCTGCTGCTGGCGCTGCTCGGGGTGGTGCTCCTGTTCCTCTCCACCGGCCTGGCCTGAAGGGCGCGCGGCATGGGCTTCGGCCAGCTTCCCTACGACATGGCGCACCTGCTGGGCGGTGGCGTGCTGCTGTTCTCCTTCGTGCTGCTCTACCAGCGGCGCCTTTCCGGCGTCATCGCCGCCTTCGCCGCGCAGGGGGCGCTGCTGGCGCTGGCCGTGGCGTGGCAGGGCTGGGCGCAGGGGGCGCCGGGCCTCTACCTCACCGCGCTGCTGGCGGCGGTGGCGCAGGCGGTGCTGCTGCCGCTGGCGCTGCGCCGCCTTGTCCGCCATCTCGCGGTGCAGCGCGCGGTGGAGCCGGCGCTCGGCATCGGCGCCAGCATGGTGGCGGGCGTCGCGCTGGTGGCGCTGGCGCTGATGGTGGTGCTGCCGGCCACCGCCGGCGCTGGCCTCCAGGCGCGGGAGGATCTGGCGCTGGCCCTTTCCGTGGTGCTGCTCGGCATGCTGATGATGATCACGCGGCACAACGCCATCAGCCAGCTGGTGGGGCTGCTCAGCCTGGAGAACGGGCTGGTGCTGGCCGCCTCCGGCGTGCGGGGCATGCCGCTGGTGCTGGAGCTGTCCACCGCCGCGCTGGTGCTGATGCTGGCGGCCGTTGCCGGCTTCTTCGTCTTCCGCCTGCGCGAGAGCCTCTCCAGCCTCGACGTCTCCGCCCTGCACGCGCATCGCGGCGAGCGGGAGGGGGAGGGCGCATGATGCACCCCGCCCTCCTGGTGCTGCTGCCCTTCCTGGGCGCGGTGGTGCTGGCCGCGATCCCCCGCCAGCCCGTGGCGGCGCTGGCCAATATCGGCTTCTCGGCCGGTGGCTTCCTGCTGGCGCTGGCGCTGCTCGCCCTGCCGCGCGAGGTCGAGGGGCTGCTGCATCTCGACGCGCTGAACCTGCCGCTGCTGCTGCTCTCGGGGCTGGTCGGCCTCACCACGGCGGTGTTCTCGGCCGCCACCCTGCCGGCGGAGGGCTTCGGCCCGCGCGCCGGGCGGGCCTACCACGCCGCCTTCCAGCTTTTCCTCGGCGCCAACCACCTGGCGCTGCTGGCCGACAATCTCGGCCTGATGTGGGTGGCGATCGAGCTGGCCACGCTGGCCAGCGTGCTGATGGTGGCGCTGCACCGCACCCCCGCCGCCATCGAGGCGGCCTGGAAGTTTCTGATGCTGTGCGGCGTCGGCATCGGGCTGGCGCTGTTCGGCACCATCGTGCTGGCGCTGGCGGCGCAGCCGCTCACCGGGGGTGGTGCCGCCTCCCTCTCCATCGCCGCCCTTGGCCGCGTGGCGCGGGAGGCCGATCCGGCGCTGATGACGCTCGCCTTCGTCTTCCTGCTGGTGGGCTACGGCACCAAGGCGGGGCTGGTGCCGCTGCATTCCTGGCTGCCCGATGCCCATGCCGAGGGGCCGATGGCCATCTCGGCGGTGCTCTCCGGCCTGCTGCTGAACGCGGCGCTGCACGCCATCCTGCGCGCCAAGGCCATCGTGGCGCTGAACCCCGGGCCGCTGCCGCCCGGTGCGCTGATGGTGGCGATGGGCCTCGCCTCGCTGCTGCTGGCCGCCTTCGCGCTGTGGCGGCGGCGGGATGCGCGGCGCC
This sequence comes from Roseomonas sp. TS2, assembly GCF_058833935.1. Classification (NCBI taxonomy): domain Bacteria; kingdom Pseudomonadati; phylum Pseudomonadota; class Alphaproteobacteria; order Acetobacterales; family Roseomonadaceae; genus Roseomonas; species Roseomonas sp. TS2. The sequence continues at coordinate 2,863 of NZ_JCACVY010000297.1, forward strand.
TCTTCGCCTGGAGCAGCATCGAGCACATGGGCCTCGCCGCCTTCGCCTTCGGGCTGGGCGGGCCGGCGGCGATGGCGGGGCTGCTGCACATGCTCGGCCATTCGCTGGTCAAGAGCGCCCTGTTCTTCGCCCTTGGTCGTGCCATCGTGCTGAAGGGTGGGCAGCGCCTCGCCGCCATCGGCGGGCTGAACCTCTCCCACCCGGTGCTGGGCTGGACGCTGGCGCTCGCCATCCTCGCCATCGCCGGGCTGCCGCCCTTCTCCCTCTTCGCCAGCGAGTTCCTGATGGCGCAGCAGAGCGCGGCGCGGCTGCCCTGGCTGGCCCTGCCGCTCGGCCTCGGCCTGCTGGTGGCGGCGCTGGCGCTGCTGCGCACCCTGCAGGATCTCTGCTTCGGCCCGGCCACGGCCGACGCGCCCGGCGCCCCGCCGCCCGCGCTCGGCGAATGGGCGGTGCTGGCCCCGGCGCAGCTCCACCTGCTGCTGGCGCTGGCGCTGGGGATGGCGCTGCCCGCGCCGCTCGCCGCCCTGCTGGCCGAGGCCGCGAGGATCGCCGG
>NZ_JCACVY010000298.1:0-3414 GCF_058833935.1 Roseomonas sp. TS2
TTACCGGCACACAGGATTATATGAGGCGCAGAACATCTTCGCTGCACAGTCAGGGGGGTGGCCTTAGCGGGCCGCCTTTTTTGTTTTTTGGAAGACGATCTGCCACAGAATGAGGGCCTTGAGGCCCGCATTGCCGCCACCATCCAGCCGACGCTGTCGGCGATGGGCTACGAGATCGTGCGCGTGCAGATCCAGGGCAAGCAGACTCCCACCGTCCAGATTATGGCCGACCGCACGGACGGCCGGCCGATCGGGGTGGGGGACTGCGAGGCGATCAGCCATGCCGCCGGCGCCGTGCTGGACGTGGACGACCCCTTCACCGGCGAGTGGAACCTCGAGGTTTCCTCGCCCGGCATCGACCGCCCGCTGACCCGCACCAGGGACTGGCAGCGCTTCGCCGGCCATGTGGCGACGGTGGAGATGAGCATTCCCTTCGAGGGTCGGCGCCGCTTCCGCGGCATCGCGCTGGGCGCGGACGAGGCGGTGGTGCGGCTGCGGCTGGAGGATGGCGCCGAGGTGGCGCTGCCCCGGGCCGACATGCGCCGCGCCAAGCTGGTGCTGACCGATGAACTGATCGCTGCCACCGCGGCCGAGGCCGCCCGGTTCCGGGAGGCGGAGGACGACTCCGACGAGGAACCCGGCCGCCCGCCCCACGCCAGGAGGAACTGAGGACCATGGCCGCAGACGTTGCCATTGCCCGCCCGGAGCTGCTGCAGGTCGCCGAGGCCGTCGCCCGCGAGAAGATGATCGAGCGCGACGAGGTGCTGGAGGCGATGGAGCAGGCCATCCAGAAGGCCGGCCGCGCCAAGTACGGGCACGAGAAGGACATCCGCGCCGTCATCGACCGCCGCTCCGGCGAGGTGAAGCTCTCCCGCTGGACCGAGGTGGTGGAGCAGGAGCCGGTCGAGAACGAGGCGACCCAGATCCCGCTGCGAATCGCGCAGAAGATCAGGCCCGGCATCGCGGTGGGTGAGTTCATCGTCGACCCCCTGCCGCCGATCGATTTCGGCCGCATCGCCGCGCAGACCGCCAAGCAGGTGATCGTGCAGCGGGTGCGCGAGGTGGAGCGCGGCAAGCAGTTCAACGAGTACAAGGACCGCGTGGGCGAGATCGTCAACGGCGTGGTCAAGCGCACCGAGTACGGCAACCTGATGGTCGATCTCGGCCGTGCCGAGGCCCTGCTGCGGCGCGACGAGACCATCCCGCGCGAGGCCTTCCGCAACGGCGACCGCGTGCGCGCCTACATCTACGACGTGCGCGAGGAGCCGCGCGGACCGCAGATCTTCCTGTCGCGTACGCATCCCGGCTTCCTGGCCAAGCTGTTCGCCCAGGAAGTGCCGGAGATCTACGACGGCATCATCGAGATCAAGGCCGTGGCCCGCGACCCGGGCAGCCGCGCCAAGATGGCGGTGATCAGCCGCGACTCGAGCATCGACCCGGTCGGCGCCTGCGTCGGCATGCGCGGCAGCCGCGTGCAGGCGGTGGTGGCCGAGCTGCAGGGCGAGAAGATCGACATCATCCCCTGGTCCCCCGACAACCCCACCTTCGTGGTGAACGCCCTGGCCCCGGCCGAGGTCTCCAAGGTGGTGATGGACGACGACAGCAAGCGGGTTGAAGTCGTCGTGCCGGATGACCAGCTTTCCCTCGCGATCGGGCGCCGCGGCCAGAATGTCCGCCTTGCCTCCCAGCTCACGCGCTGGGACATCGACATCCTTACCGAGGCCGAGGAAAGCGAGCGCCGGCAGGAGGAGTTCCGCAAGCGGACCGGCCTGTTCGTCGAGGCGCTGGACGTGGACGACGTCATCGCCGGCCTGCTGGTGACCGAGGGTTTCGGCTCCGCCGAGGAGCTGGTGGACGTGCCGGACGAGGATCTCGCCGGCATCGAGGGCTTCGACGAGAACGTGGCCGCCGAGCTGAAGCGCCGCGCCCAGGGCTTCCTGGACCGGCGCGACGAGCAGCTCGACGAGAAGCGCCGCGCCCTCGGCGTCGAGGACGCGGTGGCCGAGGCGGGTGGGTTCAGCCCCGCTATGCTGGTGACTCTGGGCGAGAAGGGCGTGAAGTCGCTCGACGACCTGGCCGACCTGGCAGCCGATGAGCTGATCGAGATCCTCGGCGCCGAGGCTGTGGACGAGGAAACGGCGAACGCCATCATCATGGCCGCGCGCGAGCACTGGTTCGCGTCGGAAGAGAAGGGCAGCGCCGAGGAGAAGGGTGACGACCAGCAATCCTGATACCGTGCCGGCCCCGCGCCCCGAGGATGTCTCCCTGGAGACCGCCGAGGGGGAAGGGCCTGAGCCGGAACTGAAAGGCCCGCTGCGCCGCTGTATCGTGACGCGGGAGAGCCTGCCCAAGGAAGCGATGATCCGCTTCGTGCTGGGGCCGGACCGGCAGGTCGTGCCCGATCTCGCCGGGCGGCTGCCCGGGCGGGGAATGTGGTTGAGCGCGCGGGCCGATGTGCTAGAACGCGGCCTGACCAAGGGCGCCTTCTCGAGGGCGGCCCGCGGGCAGGTGCAATTGCCCCCCGACCTTCGCGCCCGGATTGAGACTGGCCTCAAGGTTCGCATCCGCGACCAGGTGGGGCTTGCGCGCAGGGCCGGACAGGCCGTGAGCGGCTTCCAGCAGGTGCGCGAATGGCTGAAGGCCGGACGGGCCGCCGCGCTGGTCGAGGCGAGTGACGGCAGCCCCGCCGAGCGGGCGAGGCTGATGGGAAGCCGCAAGGCTCCCTTGATTGATGTTCTGACGGCAAAGGAATTGGGCGCGGTGTTCGGACGGGATCATGCGGTACACGTGGCGATAGCCCCCGGACGGATCGCCGACATGTTGGTGCAGGAGGCGGGCCGTCTGGCCGCCGTCTCCGGTATCGCGAACGGAGCGGGGACGTGAGCCCGGCAACGGCTCGCGATAGGATTGATGGCACAAGACGGATCGGGTTCAGGCGAACGAATGAGCGACCAGAATGAACAGGATGCTGCCAAGGGCCGGCTGAGCCTTCGGCCCAGCGGTCTCATGGACCGTGGGAAGACCGAGGCTGCCGGGACTGTGCGGCAGTCCTTCAGCCATGGTCGCGGCAAGACCGTGCAGGTTGAAGTGGTGAAGAAGCGCGCCGGTGGCCCGCCCGCGCCGGGCGCCAAGCCCGCCGGCGGCCCGCAGCAGGCCAGCGGCCCCCGCCCGGCGGGCGGCCCGCAGCGCGCCAGCGGCCCCGTCAACCGGGGCGGCAGCGGCTCGGCCACCGGCCGGCCGCTGACCCAGGCCGAGCAGGCGAACCGCCTGCGCGTGCTGGAGGAGATGCGCCGCCAGGAGGCCCAGCGCCAGCGCGAGGAGCGCGAGCGCCAGGCCCTGATGGTGCGCAGCGCCGCCGAGGAAGCCGCCCGCAAGGCGGAAGAGGACCGCCGCGCCGCCGAGGAGGCCGCGCTG
>NZ_JCACVY010000299.1:0-3393 GCF_058833935.1 Roseomonas sp. TS2
GGTGGCGAGGCTGGCCTCGGTGGGCAGGCGCGCGCCCGGCGCCAGCGTGCCGCGTGCGATCATCTCCTCCAGCGCGGCGGCGATCTGCCGCCACAGCGCCACGCCCTCGCCACGTGCCAGGGGCGGCTCGTGGGACTCCGTCGGGGTCGGGGGCGTCATCGAAACTTCAACTCCATCGGGGCTCCGGCATGCCAGTTTCGCGTTGACGGTACTGCGGCGGATATCTAGTCGTCTAGACATCTTCAACAGCCGCCGAGGCCAGCCTCGCCACCCAGCACGGCGTGAACCGCCACACGGCGCGGCGGGCGCTGGATTCCCTGGCGCAGCGGGGGCTGATCCGCGTCGAGCAGGGGCGCGGCTCCTTCGTGGCGGAGGATGTGGTGGATTACCGCCTCGGCCCGCGCACCCGCTTCTCCGAGCTGATCCGCGCGCAGCGGCGGGAGCCGGAGGGGCGCATCCTCTGGGCGCGGGAGGTGCCGGCCGAGGCCGCGGTGGCCGAGGCGCTGGGCCTCGCCCCCGGCGCGCCAGTGCTGGCGGTGGAGCGGCTGGGCCTGGCCGATGGCCGGCCCGTGGTGCTCGGCCTTCACCACTTCCCGCTGCCGCGCTTCGCCGCCATGGCGGCCTCGCTGGCGCGGGGGCATGGCTCCATCACCCGGGCGCTGGCCGATTGCGGCGTGGCCGACTACCGCCGCGCCTGGACGCGGCTGACCGCCCGGATGCCCACCGCCGAGGAGGCGGAGCAGCTGCAGCAGGCCCGCGCCCGCCCGGTGATGATCTCCGAGGCACTGACGACCGACCCCGAGGGCCGGCCGATCGACCACACCCTGTCGCGCTACGCCGCCGGGCGCGTGCAGATCGTCATCGAGGACGGCGCGGGAGCAGCATGATGCAGGCCAGTGGAACAGCCCGTGGAACAGATGAGTGGCTGATCGAGGGTGGCACCGTGCTGGCCGGCGAGGGCGGGGCGCTGCGCCCCGGCGCGCTGGCGCTGGGCGGCGGCGTGGTGCGCGAGGCCGCGCGCCCCGGGGCGCGGCGGCTCGATGCGGGCGGGCTGCTGGTGCTGCCCGGCATCGTCGACATCCATGGCGACGCGCATGAGCGGCAGTTCCAGCCGCGCCCGGGCGTGGCCCTGCCGCCGGCGCTGGCGCTGCGGGATTCGGCGGCGCAGCTCCTGGCGGCCGGCATCACTACGGCCTTCCTGGGCGTGACGCTCTCCTGGGAGCCGGGGCTGCGCTCCCTCCAGGCCTGGCGGACGCTGCTGGCCGGGCTCGCCGCGCTGCGCGCCACGCCGGGCGGCTGGCGCGGCGCCGACCTGCGCGTGCACCTGCGCTTCGAGGCGGACAATCTCGAGGCGCTGGACGAGGCGGTGGCCGACATCGCCGCCGGGCGCGTGCACCTGCTGGCCTTCAACGACCACACGCCCGGCATCCTGCGCAAGCTGGGCCAGGAGGCGGCGGCGGCGAAGTACGCGGAGCGCGCGGGCGTCTCCGTGGCGGCGTTCCGCGCCCTGGCCGAGGCCGCCGCCGCGCGGCGGGCCGGGGTGCCGGCGGCGCGGCTGCGGCTGGCCGGGGCGGCGCGCGCCGCCGGCCTGCCCGTGGCCAGCCATGACGACGCGACGGTGGAGGAGCGGGCGATGTTCCGCACGCTCGGCGCCGGCATCTGCGAGTTCCCGATGGCCGAGGCGGTGGCCGAGGCGGCGCGGGCGGCGGGCGAGGCGGTGGTGATGGGCGCGCCCAACGTGGTGCGCGGCGGCAGCCATCTGGGCTGGGCCAGCGCCGCGCCGCTGGCCGAGCGCGGCCTGGTGACGGTGCTGGCCTCGGACTATGTCTGGCCCTCGCTGCTGGAGGCGGCCTTCGTGCTGGAATCGCGTGGGGTGCTGGACCTGCCTGCCGCCTGGGCGCTGGTCAGCGCCAACCCCGCCGCCGCGGCGGGCCTTGCGGACCGCGGGCGGCTCTCGCCCGGGCTGCGGGGCGACGTGGTGCTGGTGGACCCGGACCGGCGGGCGCCCGTGGCGGTGTTCTGCGGCGGCGGCCTGGCCTGGGTGGCGCCGGAGGCGGCCAGCCGCCTGATGCCCATGCCTGCCATGGCGTGACAGAAACGAGCGGGGAGGGCGCCGGTCCTCCCCGTGCAGCGAAACCGGACACCAAGAAAATTGGAAACAAAGAAAAAGGGCGCCGTTTCCGGCGCCCTCTTCCTTGATTGGCTCCCCGAGTTGGACTCGAACCAACGACCTAGCGATTAACAGTCGCGTGCTCTACCAGCTGAGCTATCGGGGATCAGCGTGTGGCCGGCGCTATAGCGGGGCGTTCCGGGCTCTGCAAGACCCCTTTGAAACCGTTCCGCTTTCGCGCCGTCCACCGGGTGATCGGTGGGGTAGTCCGTGGAGGCCCGAGCCGGAATTGAACCGACGTACGCGGATTTGCAGTCCGCTGCATCACCACTCTGCCATCGGGCCTTCGGTGGGGGTGTATCGTGGGTCTGAGGCTCCCGGTCAAGAGTGCCTTGCGCTTGGCGCGCGGCGCGCGGCGCGCCTATAACGCCGGCACGGCGCGGGAAGTGGTCCGTGCCCCGGCAGTCGAGGACAGCAGGCGATGGATTTCGCGGGTGCGCGCAAATGGATGGTGGACGGGCAGCTTCGCCCCAACAAGGTGACCGACCCGCGCATCCTCTCGGCCATGTCGGACCTGCCGCGGCACCGCTTCGTGCCGCCGGCGCAGGCGCCCCGCGCGCATGCCGATGAGGACGTGCCGCTCGGCGGCGGCCGCGTGATGATCCAGCCCATGATGCAGGCCCGGCTGATGCAGCTGGCGCAGATCCGCGCCGAGGAGCAGGTGCTGCTGCTCGGCGCCGGCAGCGGCTATGGTGCGGCGCTGGCCGCCCGCCTCGGCGCCCGCGTGACGGCGGTGGAGAGCGCGCCGGCGCTGCTGGCCCTGGCGCGGGACGCGCTGGCCGGGCTGTCGGTGGCGCCGGGCAGCATCCGCATCATCGAGGGCAATGCCGCGCGCGGCCATGCCGAGGGCGCGCCCTACGACCTCATCCTCATCGAGGGGCAGGTGCCGGAGATCCCGCCGCTGCTGGTCGAGCAGCTGGCCGAGGGCGGCCGGGTGGTGGCCGTGCAGCGCCGGCCGGGGGAGGCGGGGGCTGCCGTGCTGGGCCGCCGCCTGGGCGGCTCCTTCAGCCTGACCGAGGCGTTCGACTGCGGCACCGCGCCGCTGCCGGATTTCCAGCCGCAGCCCGGCTTCGTCTTCTGAAGCCACAGCGCCGGGGGGCCGCGTGCGGCCCGCCGGCGTTTTGTATGGCGTGCCGCTGGCCGCCGGCGGCCCGCTCCGCTAGCCTGCGCCACCTCCGGGCCAGACCCGGCCTTTCGCGCAGGAGCATGCCCATGCCCATGAA
>NZ_JCACVY010000300.1:0-3380 GCF_058833935.1 Roseomonas sp. TS2
CCGCGCCGTCCCTGCTAAACATGGCCGCTGATGACCGAACTCTCTCCCCCCCGCCGGATCGCCCCGCAGACCGGCCCGCATCTGTGGCTGGGCAGCAGCCTGAGCCCGGCCGACTGGATGCTGCCGCTCGGCGGCGAGATCGCGGCCGAGATCGAGGCGGCGCTCTCCACCCCCGGCACCGTCCTGGCGCGGCTGGACCCGCTGCTGGCGCAGCTGGCCGGGCGGCTGGCGCATGGGCTGGGCTTCGCGCTGCTGCGCGGCCTGCCGCTGCCGCCCGAGCCCGCCGTGCTGCTGGGCCTGCTGGGCAGCCGCATGGGCCGCCCCGTCCATGCCCCGCCGCCCGCGGGCCCGCCCGACGGCCTCTGGCACACCGAGCCCTGCGACGCGCTGCTGCTGCTCTGCCGCGAGGCGGTGGAGGTGACGCTGCTCTCCGCCGCCGCGCTGCACAACGCGCTGCTGAAGAACGACCGCGCCGCGCTGGAGGTGCTCTACCGCGCCCTGCCGCATTTGGCGCCGGAGCCGCCGGGGCCGCATTTGGCGCCGGAGCCGCCGGGCCGGCGCCTGCCGGTCTTCGCCGTGACCAGCGGCGTGTTCGCCGCCCGCTGCGACCGCGCGACACTGGACGCCGACGCCTGCGGCGGCGCGCTCGGCGCGCTGGACGAGGCGGCGGCCACGCCGGGGCTGGCGTTGAAGCTGCCGCTGCGGCCGGGCGACCTGCTCTGCGTCAATCCCTTCCTGGTCTGGGCCTCCCGCGTGCCCGGCCTGTCGGCGCTGCCGCTGGTGATGCCCAGCTCGCGCCTCTCGGACGGCGCCTTCGCGGCGCTGCACGCGGCGGAGGGCTGAGGGCGATGCGCATCCTGGTGGCCAATGCCAACACCAACGCGGCGATCACCGCGCGCTGCGCCGAGGCGGCGCGCGCCGCCGCCGCGCCGGGCACCGAGATCGTCCCCGCCATGCCGCGCTTCGGCGCCGCGGCCATCTCCACCCGGGCGGAGAACATCGTCGCCGGCCACGCGCTGCTGGAGCTGCTGGCGGAACATGCCGGGCAGGTGCAGGCGGTGGTGCTGGCCGTCAGCCACGACACGGCGCTGGAGGGGGCGCGCCAGCTCATGCCCTGCCCGGTGCTGGGCATGACCGAGGCGGCCTGCCTCGTCGCCTGCACCACCGGGGCGCGCTTCGGGCTGGTGACGCTGGGCAGTGCCGAGACCTACCGGGAGCTGGTGGCACGGCATGGCCTCTCCGGCCGCCTCTCCGGCCTGGAGGGCGTGGCGATGACGCCGCAGCAGGCGGTGGCGGACCCGGCCGCGGCCAAGGCGATGCTGCGCGGCGCCATCGGCCGGCTGGTGGAGGGGGGCGCCGATTCGGTCATCCTCGGCGGCGCGGCGCTGGCCGGCATGGCGGCGGAGCTGTCGGCGGAGGATCCGCAGGGGTCGCCCGTGCCGCTGCTGGACGGCATCGCCTGCGGGGTGAAGCTGGCCGAAGCGCTGGCCGGGCTCGGCCTGCCGCGGCCGCGCGCCGGCAGCATGGCGCCGCCCCAGGGGCGGGTGACCAGCGGCCTCTCCGGCCCCCTGGCGCGGCTGCTGGCCGGCGGCTGAACCCGCCGGCTCAGCCCGCCAGCCGGGCGGGGCCTTCCGGCAGCGGCCCGATCGCGGCCAGCCGGGCGGCCTCGGCCTCGGCCACGGGGCGGCCGAACAGCCAGCCCTGGCCGATGTCGCAGCCCATCTCGGCCAGCCGCGTGGCTGTGCCGGCATCCTCGATGCCCTCGGCCACGGCGGGCAGGCCCAGGCTGTGGCTGAGGCCGATGACGGCGGCGACGATCTTGCTGCTCTCGCTGCTCTGCGTCATGTCGCGGATGAAGTCGCGGTCCACCTTGATCTTGTCGAAGGGCAGGGCGCGCAGGTGGCGCAGGCTGGAATAGCCGGTGCCGAAATCATCGAGCGAGAGCTTGATGCCCAGCGCCTTCAGCGCGCCCAGCAGCTCCCGCGCCAGGTCGAAATTCTCCACCAGCGCGCTCTCGGTCAGCTCGATCTCCAGCCGGGCGGGGGGCAGGCCGCTTTCGGCCAGCGCCTCGGCCACCATGGCGGGCAGGGTGCGGTCGCGCAGCTGCAGGGGGGAGACGTTCACCGCCAGCACCAGCGGCGCCGGCCACGCGGCGGCGGCGCGGCAGGCGCGGCGCAGCAACTGCCGGGTCAGCGGCCCGATCAGCCCCGTCTCCTCGGCCAGCGGGATGAAGCGGTCCGGCGGCACCAGGCCATGGACCGGGTGCGGCCAGCGCGCCAGCATCTCGAACCCGATCAGCCGCCCCGACCCACCGGGCGCGGCGCCGAGCGCCACGAGCGGCTGGAAGTGCGGCACCAGCGCCTCCGCCGCGATGGCGCGGCGCAGCTCCGCCTCCAGCGCCAGCCGCGCCCGCATCCGCTGGTCCATCTCCGCCTCGAAGATGCGGATGCCGCCGCGTCCCTCGGCCTTGGCGCGGTACATGGCGAGGTCGGCGCGGCGCAGCGCCTCCTCGGGCGGGCAGGGGCCGCCGTGGAGGATGGCGATGCCCAGGCTGGCGCCCACCTGCACCTGCCGGTCTGCCTCCCCGCCGCCCTGCTCCTCCAGGATGAAGGGCTGCTCCAGCGCGGTGGCGACGCGGCGTGCCAGCCGGGCGGCGGTGTCGGCGGCGCCCGCGGCGTCCGGCCCCCCCGCCTCCAGCGTGGCGAGGATGACGAACTCGTCGCCCCCCAGCCGCGCCACCATGTCCTCCGGCCGCGCCAGCGCCGCCAGCCGCCCGGCCGCCGCCTGCAGCAGGCGGTCGCCGGTGGCGTGGCCGTGCAGGTCGTTGACGGGCTTGAAGCGGTCGAGGTCGATCAGCAGCACGGCCACGGCCTCCGCCGCCCCGTGCGACTCGAGCCGCAGGGCCAGCGCCTCCATCAGCCGGCGCCGGTTGGGCAGGCCGGTCAGCGGGTCCACCACGGCGAGGTGGCGGGACAGCGCTTCCGCCCGGCGCCGCCGGGCGGCCTCCCGCCGCGCATCCTGCAGGCGGCGCAGGGCGTAGGCGGTGCAGGCGAAGGGCAGCACGAGCAGGGCGGTGAGCCATTCGTCGATCTCCCACGCCTCATGCGCCGCGACGAAGGCGACCAGCGCCTCGAAGGCGTCGAGGCGGAGGCAGAGCGCGGTGGTGACGAGGTAGGCCAGCAGGACCACGGCAAGATCCCGCGTCTCCCGCCGCAGCCGCCGCCAGCGGGCGCGCAGCGCGCGGCGGGCCTCCACTCTCCCGGCTTGCTTTCTCCCGGCTTCCGCCCCGCCGGCCTTCACTACTCCAGCCCCCGCTTCCCCGGTCTTCGCTTCCCTGGTCTTCGCTTCCCTGGGGCGCTCCGGCCCGGCCGCGGCCGCCG
>NZ_JCACVY010000301.1:0-3301 GCF_058833935.1 Roseomonas sp. TS2
AGCCCGGCGGCGCAGGCGATGGCCAGCCCGGCGAGCTGGTACTGCACGCGCAGCATGTCGGGGCTGGTGGTGCCGGCCATGCCGCCCAGCACCACCTGCCCGGTGGCCAGCCCCACCGCCACCGACACCGCCACCAGCGGCCCGCTGGCCAGGGTGACGGCCACCGCCAGCCGCCGCGCCCCGGCATCGGCGCCGACCGCCAGCCCGGCCAGCAGCATCACCGGCGCCAGCAGCACCACCTCCGGCAGCTTGGCGGCCAGGATGGCGCGGCTGCCGCTCCAGCTTCCCGCCAGCACCAGCCACAGCCACAGCAGCGCCGCCCCCGCCAGCGGCGGCCCGAGCCCCGGATGCAGCCACCAGCGCCGCGTCAGCCCCAGCACCGCCAGCAGCGGCAGCAGCAGCGCGCCGGCCAGCAGCGTCAGGTCCACCGGCAGGGCGGCGCCGAGCGGGGTGGATTTCAGCGCGCCCGCCAGATGCAGGATGGCGGCGGCGGCGCCCGCCAGGCTGCCCAGCGCCGCGCTGTCGATGCGCGGCGCGCTCACCGCCGCCGCCGCCCCTCCCGGGGCGGGCCGCGCAGCAGCACCAGGCAGGCGCCGAGGAAGGCGCAGGCGAGCGGCACCGCCACCGCCAGCATGGCCAGCAGCAGCGGCCGGTTGGGCAGCGAGGGCCGCAGCTCCACCGCCGGGCCGGAGACCAGACGCGCCGCCACCGCGCTGTCGGCGCCGATCACCAGCAGGGCACGCTGGTGCTGCGCCAGCAGCTCGAACAGGGGGGTGCGCAGGTAGATGTCGCGCTCCTGCGCCAGCCGGGCCTCCAGCGTGGCGACGCGGCGGCGCACCAGCGCCATCAGCTCCTCGCGCACCCGCCGCTCGGCGAAGTCGTGCAGCCGCGCCAGCAGCTCCAGCGCCAGTTCGCGCCGCGCATGCGCCAGCTCCAGCGTCCAGGTGACGGAGGCGAGCGACTGGGTGACGGACAGGCTCCGTTCCAGCCAGCGCTGCGCGTCATCGGCGTCCGGCGGGCGGTCCAGCCCCAGCGCGGCGCGCAGCGGGGCGAGCGGGCCATCGGCGCGCGACTCGGCCAGCGCCTCCGCCAGCGGCGTCTCGCGCAGGAGCATGGCGGTGGCCTCTGGGCTTCGTAGCGCCGCGAGGTAGATGGCGAAATTGCCGCCCGGCCGCGTGTCCAGCAGGTTGCCCGGCGCCAGGCTGTTGGCCGAGATCAGGGTGGAGACGGCGATGCCGGAGGTCTCGGCCGGCGCCACCACCGCCGCCGCCACATAGGCGCGCGGCCAGCCGAGGATCAGCGCGGCGCCCAGGCCCCAGCCCAGCAGCACCGCCAGCAGCAGCCAGCGCCAGAGGCGCCATACCCCTCTCAGAAGCTGGTCGAGCGGCATCGCGTCGGTGGCGAGCGGGCCACGGCCTCAGCCCAGCTCGATCTGCGTGGCCAGGCAGGTGATGGGCGCCAGGGCCCGCACGGTCAGCACCGGGCAGGAGCGCACCACGCCATAGGCGGGGCTCTCCCAGCCCTCTTCGAGGGTGATGTGCAGCGGCGCGTCGGCGGTCACCCGCAGCCGGTCCGGGCCTTCCACCCCGCCGGGGCGGAGCCGCCATGCGCCGGGCCCCAGCCGCCAGCGCAGCGTCAGCGCATGGAAGGGTCCGCTCACCGTGTCCAGCACCGTCCAGCTGCGCCCCTCGGCCCGGACCTGGCGGTGATGCCGGTTGCCCCGGCCGTCGCGCAGCGCCGCGCCGTCGGGCAGCGGGCGCAGGCGGGGCCAGCGGGCGAGCAGGAAGCGCGACAGGCGCGGCATCGGCTCCCGCCCGTCGAAGGTGATGGTGTTGTGCGCGGCGGCGGCGGGGAAATAGTCCAGCCACCATTCCTGGCCGGTGGGGGGGTTGTAGGCGCCGGTGCCGGCATCGGTCAGCACCGGGCGGTCGCCGTCCCACAGCTCGAAATGCAGCATGTCGGCCTGGCCGGGGCGGAAGCGCAGCGGGCCGGTCCGCAGCAGGGCGCGCGCGCCCGCCACCGCCCAGCCGCGGCTGCCGGTGGCCACCCATTCGGCCGGGCGCAGCGCCACCGGCAGCCCTTCCGGCAGGCCCAGCCAGCGGCAGCCCGGCTCCTCCGCGAAGCCGGCCGATTCGCCGGCGAACAGGCGCATCGCCCGCTCCACGCTGCCGCGCGCATCAGCCGCGCCGCCGGCCGAGAGATCGGCCAGGGCCGAGCCGTCCTGGTGGCCCAGCGCCGGCAGCGCGCCCTGGGCCGAGACCAGCCGCGCCAGCCAGCGCGCCGCCGCCGCCGCGCGGGCGGTGAAGGGCTCGGGCAGCGGCGGCGCGCCCTGGTGGCGGCGCAGCGCCTCCACCACCGAGAGCACGTCGAGCAGCAGCCGGTGATAGCCGGTGGAGAGCTGGGCGAAGCCGCCATCCGGCGCCACCAGCCGCGCCAGGGCGGCGGCCAGCTCCTGGCCGGCGCGGCGGGCCATGGCCGCGTCCCCCAGCAGCCAGCCGCAGGCGAGCAGCCCGGCGGGCTCGCTGATGCTGTGGTTGTTGTCCTGCGCCCGGGCATAGGCGCGGGTGGCCAGGATGCGGCGGGCATGCAGCGCCAGCAGGTCGCGCGCCGCCGGGCCGGGGCGGCGCAGCCCGGCCAGCATCAGCGCCAGGGCCAGATGCAGCACGCGCAGCGCCGCCTCCTGCCCGCAGGCCCAGTTCGGCCCGCGGAAGGGCGGGTTGGCGTCGGTCCAGGCGGCAAGGCGCGCCTCCAGCCGGGCGCGGTGGCCTTCCTCCGGCCACAGCCGCGCCGCCTGCACCAGCAGCGGCAGGCAGGCCAGGCGGTTCGCCTCCCAGACCGGGCGCACATCGCCCGGGTTGAACAGGTCCAGCGCCAGGGCCGGCCTGTCGGCGGCGAAGGGGCCATGGCAGACGGCGCCTGGCAGCGACTCCAGCGCGGCCCGCAGCCTGGCCTGCACCTCCGGCGCCAGAATGGGCGGCGGCGGCAGCGCGGCGAAGCCCAGCAGGCCCACCGGCGGCGGCGGCGCGTCGCGCAGCGCCTGCTGCGGCAGCCCGGCGGCCTGCCGCAGCCGGTGCAACCCGTACTGCGCCAGGGCATGGGGCCCGAGGCGGCAGGCCACGTCCGCCAGCAGCCACATCCGCGACGGCTCAGGATTGCGCGCTTGGATCGCCATGAAGAAGCTGATAATCCAATCATCACTTTTTAGCGAGCATTTCGTGGCCCCGCCTGTTGCGGGAAAAAGGCCCTTCCGCATGCCGCCTTCCGGTGCGCCGTCTCGTCCTCTCCGCTGGCCGGCCCGCCT
>NZ_JCACVY010000302.1:0-3201 GCF_058833935.1 Roseomonas sp. TS2
GTTCAGCGCGCCGGTGATGGCGGCCTGCTCCACCAGCTCGGTCGGCACGATGTTGTTGGCGAGGCGGCGGATGCGGTGCGCGGTCTGCCGCAGGCCTTCCACCACCTCCCGCAGCGCGTCGCCCTCCACCACGCGGCCATCGCCATAGCGCAGGCTGGCGTTGTGCAGGGCCTTCTCCAGCAGGAAGTCCTCCAGCGCCCGGTCGTCCTTGAGGTAGCGCTCCTCCTGCCCGCGCTTGGCGCGGTAGAGGGGCGGCTGGGCGATGTAGAGGTGGCCGCGGTGCAGCAGCTCCGGCATCTGCCGGAAGAAGAAGGTCAGCAGCAGGGTGCGGATGTGCGAGCCGTCCACATCGGCGTCGGTCATGATGACGATGCGGTGGTAGCGCAGCTTGTCGGCCGAGAAGCCGCCCTTCTCCACCGGCCCGGTGCCGATGCCGGTGCCGAGCGCGGTGATCAGCGTGCCGATCTCGGCGGAGGAGAGCATCTTGTCGATGCGCGCGCGCTCGACGTTCAGGATCTTGCCCTTCAGCGGCAGGATGGCCTGGAAGCGCCGGTCGCGTCCCTGCTTGGCGGAGCCGCCGGCGGAGTCACCCTCGACGAGGAAGATCTCGCACTTGGTGGGGTCCTTCTCCTGGCAGTCGGCCAGCTTGCCGGGGAGCGTGCTGATATCGAGCGCGTTCTTGCGGCCGACCTTCTCGCGCGCCAGCTGCGCCGCCTTGCGGGCGGCGGCGGCGAGCACGACCTGGTCGAGCACGATGCGTGCTTCCTTCGGGTGCGTCTCGAACCAGTGGGAGAGCGCATCGGCCACCGCCATGTGCACCACCGGCTGCACCTCGGAGGAGACCAGCTTGTCCTTGGTCTGCGAGGAGAATTTCGGGTCCGGCACCTTCACCGAAACCACGGCGGTCAGCCCCTCGCGCATGTCCTCGCCGGAGAGCTCGACCTTCTCCTTCTTGGCCAGCTCCTCGGCGTATTTCATCACCACGCGGGTCAGCGCCTGGCGGAAGCCGGCCTGGTGGGTGCCGCCGTCGCGCTGCGGGATGTTGTTGGTGAAGCACAGCGCCAGCTCGTGCGGGCTGTTGTTCCACCACATCGCCAGCTCGACCTGGATGCCGGTGCCTTCCTTGGCCTTCAGGCTGATGGCCGGCTTGAACAGCGGCTCCTTCGAGCGGTCCAGCCATTCGACGAAGGCGACGAGGCCGCCATCGAAGCGGAAGTTCGTCTCGCGCGCCGGCTCGCCCAGCGCTACCGGGCGCTCGTCGCGCAGCGAGATGGCCAGGCCGGAATTGAGGAAGGCCAACTCGCGCAGGCGCTTCTCCAGCACGGAGAACTCGTATTCCGTGCGGGTGAAGGTGCCGGAGGAGGGCTTGAAGGTGACGCGGGTGCCGTTGCCGTGGACGGAGGGGCCGACCACCTTCAGCGGCTGCACCGTCTCGCCATGCTCGAAGCGGATGAAGTGCTCCTGGCCCTCGCGCCAGATCACCACCTCCATCCACTCGGAGAGCGCGTTCACCACCGCGGCGCCGACGCCGTGCAGGCCGCCGGAGACCTTGTAGGAATTCTGGTTGAACTTGCCGCCGGCGTGCAGCC
Source organism: Roseomonas sp. TS2 (assembly GCF_058833935.1). NCBI lineage: Bacteria > Pseudomonadati > Pseudomonadota > Alphaproteobacteria > Acetobacterales > Roseomonadaceae > Roseomonas > Roseomonas sp. TS2. Next base: position 1,590 of record NZ_JCACVY010000302.1, read on the forward strand.
GCGTCAGCACCACCTCGGCGGCGGAGACGCCTTCCTCGGCATGGATGTCGGTCGGGATCCCGCGGCCATCGTCGGTGACGGTGACGGAGCCATCGGCGTTCAGCACCACCTCGCAGCGCGTGGCGTAGCCGGCCTGGGCCTCGTCCACCGCGTTGTCGATGATCTCGAAGGCCATGTGGTGCAGGCCCGAGCCGTCATCGGTGTCGCCGATGTACATGCCAGGGCGCTTGCGGACAGCTTCCAGCCCGCGCAGCACGGTGATGGAGGCGCTGTCATAGGCGTCCGCCGGCAGCTCGGTGGCGGGGGACGGCGCGCGCGCGGACTCACTCATGCCGGCGGAAAACTCCTGCTGACGACGTGCGGAAACACACGGATTTATAGCATTTTATCGGCTGTTGGGCACGGGGAAATCCGCAGGAAGGCGAAGCCCGCCCGGCTCGCCCTCCAGGAATTGCGCCGTGCCGGCGAGCGGCGCGAAGGGCGCGGCCTCGGTGCCGGTGAGAAAGCACTGCGCGGGCAGGATGGCAAGCGCCGCGAACAAGGCGGCGCGGCGCCCGGGGTCCAGGTGCGCGGCCACCTCGTCCAGCAGCAGCAGGGGCGCGAAGCCGCGCTGGCCCGCCACCAGCGCCGCCTGCGCCAGCACGACGCTGACCAGGAGCGCCTTCTGCTCCCCGGTGGAGCAGAGCTCGGCGGGGATGGCCTTGGGCAGCAGGAGCATGCGCAGATCGGTACGGTGCGCGCCCTGGCGGGCGCCGCCGGCGGCGGCATCCCGCGCGCGGTCGGCCTGCAGGCCGGCACGCAGCTGCTCCTCGACGGCCAGGGCGGGCCGTTCGGCCAGGGCATCGGCGATCGGGCACAGCAGTTCCAGCCGCGCCGCCGGGAAGGCGCCGGCGACGCCTTCGGCCAGGGCGGCGTTCAGCTGCCCCGCCATGGCGCGGCGGGCAGCGATGGCGGCCACGCCATGGCGCGCCATGGTGTCCTCCAGCGCCGCCAGCCAGGCGGCATCGCGGCGTCCTTCCGCAAGCAGGCGGTTGCGCTGGGTCATGGCCGCGTCATGCGCCGCCACGTCCCGCGCATGGGTGGGCTCCAGCGACCAGACGAGGCGATCGAGGAACTTGCGGCGGCCGCTGGCGCCTTCCTGGAACAGGCGGTCCATCTGCGGCGTCAGCCAGAGCATGGCGATATGCGCGGAGAGTTCGGCCTGGTTGCGAATGGCGGCGCCGTCGAGCCGGAAGCTGCGCCGATCCTGCCCTGCCCCCGCGCCGGTACCGATGACCAGCGGGCCTGCCCGCCCCTCGAAATGCCCGGCGATGGCCCAGGACAATCCTTCCTTACCCTCTCGCCGGCCTAGTTCGGCACCGCGGGCCATGCGCAACCCACGGCCGGGAGAGAGCAGGCTGATGGCTTCCAGAAGGTTGGTCTTTCCGACGCCGTTCGGCCCGGCAATCACCACGATGCGCGCGGTGAAGCCCTGATCCAGCGCGGCATAGCTGCGAAAATCCTGCAGCATGAGGCGGCGGAGTTGTAGGGCGGGTGTATGGTCCACGGAACGCGATAGGCCCGTACCTGCCATGTTTTGGCAAGACGGGCTGCTTTGAATATGAGGATTGTT
>NZ_JCACVY010000303.1:0-3194 GCF_058833935.1 Roseomonas sp. TS2
CCAGCCCTGGTGCCGCGAGCAGGGCCAGCACCATCGCCACGCGCAGCCGCATCAACGCCGTCTCCCGAAAGTCGGGCCAGAATGAGGCGGCGGCCGGCGCAGTGCAAGCACCGGCGCCCGGGGGCGGAACCGCAAATTGCGATTTGCGAAACCGGTGATTCTCGCGCAACATCATTCTAACCGACTGCTTTATGGAGGAAATTTTATGCTGCGCCGCACACTGCTCTCCACGGCCCTCACGGCTGCCACCCTGCCGCTCCTGGGCGGTGGCGCCCGCGCGCAGCAGCAGCAACAGCTCTACTCCTCCCTGCACGTCTTCATCCCCGCCGGCCCCGGCGGCGGCTGGGACGGGCTGGGCCGCGCCATCGAGCAGGTGGCGCGCCAGGCCGGGCTGGTGGGCAACTTCCAGTTCGAGAATGTCGGCGGCGCCGGCGGCACGGTGGGGCTGCCGCGCTTCATCTCGCAGCGCCGCGGGCGCGAGGGCAGCATCCTGGTCGGCGGCGCCGTCATGGTGGGCTCGGTGCTGGCCAACAAGTCGCCCTTCGGCCTGAAGGACGTGACGCCGATCGCGCGCATGACCACCGAGCCGGGCATCATCGTCGTGCCCGCCGGCAGCGACATCAAGGACCTGCAGGGCTTCCTCGACGCGCTGAAGAGCAACCCGGGCGGCACCTCGGTGGCCGGCGGCAGCGCCGGCGGCATCGACCACATCGTGCTCGGCCTGCTGCTGAAGAGCCAGGGCCGCTCGGCCAAGGAGGCCTCCTACGTCGCCTTCGCCGGCGGCGGGCCGGCCCAGGCCGCCATCCTCGGCGCGCAGGTGAAGGCCGGCATCTCCGGCGTCTCGGAATTCGCCGAGCAGATCAAGGCCGGGCGGATGCGGGCGCTGGCCACCACCGGCGAGACGCGCAGCCTGCCCGATGTGCCGACGCTGAAGGAAAGCGGCATCGACATCACCCTGGGCAACTGGCGCGGCGTGTTCGGCCCGCCGGGCATCAAGCCGGAGACGCGCGAGGGGCTGGTGAAGTTCGTCACCACCCTGCACGGGCTGCCGGCCTGGAAGGAGATGATGGAGCGCCAGGGCTGGGAGGACGCCTTCCTGCCCGGCGAGGCCTTCGAGGCCTACCTGAAGCGCGACGAGGCGGCCACCGCCGAGGTGCTGCGCGAAATCGGCCTGATCTGAGCATGACCGGCACGACCGGAGAGCCCGGCACCATGCCGGGCCCTGCCGACGCCCCGGTGCCGGATGCCCGGATGCGGGCCGCGCTGCGGCGGTCCGACCTCGTGGTGGGGGGGCTGGTGCTGCTGCTCGGCCTGCTCTGCCTGTGGCAGGCCGCCATCATTCCCACCACCCCGCTCTATGCGCAGGTGGGGCCGAAATTCACCCCCTACCTGGTGGGCGGCATGGTCTGCGTGGTGGGGGCGGGGCTGACCCTCTCCGCTTTGCGCGGCGGCTGGTCGCACACCCTGCCGGAGGTGGCGGAGGCGCCGCCCACCAACTGGCGCGCCCTCGGCCTGCTCGGCGCGGGGCTGGTGGCGAACCTGGCGCTGATCGACACGCTGGGCTTCGTCTTCGCCGCCACGGCGCAGTTCGTGCTGGTGGCCGCCGCCTTCGGCAGCCGCCACCCGCTGCGCGATCTCGGCATCGGGCTGGCCGTCACCTTCGGCGCCTACCTGGCCTTCGACAAGCTGCTGGGCGTCAATATCGGCGCCGGCATCCTGGAAGGGATTCTGTAGCTCCATGGATGTCTGGTCCGGCCTGGCCTTCGGCTTCGGCAACGCGCTCACCATCACCAATCTCGGCTGGGCGCTGCTCGGCTGCTTCCTCGGCACCGCCATCGGCGTGCTGCCCGGCATCGGCCCGGCGCTGACCATCGCGCTGCTGCTGCCCATCACCTTCCAGGTGAGCGCCACCGGCGCCTTCATCCTGTTCTGCGGCGTGTTCTACGGCGCCATGTATGGCGGCTCCACCACCTCCATCCTGCTCAACACGCCGGGCGAGAGCGGCTCCATCATCACCGCGCTGGAAGGCGCCAAGATGGCGCGCAACGGCCGCGCCGGGCCGGCGCTGGTCACGGCGGCGGTGGGCAGCTTCATCGCCGGCACCATCGGCACGCTGGGCCTGTCCTTCCTCGGCCCCATCGTCGTCGAGCTGGCGCTGAAGCTGGGGCCGGCCGAGTATTTCTCGCTGATGGTGCTGTGCTTCGTCACCGTCTCGGCGGTGCTGGGCGGCTCGGCGCTGCGCGGGCTGGCCTCGCTCGGCCTCGGCCTGCTGATCGGGCTGGTGGGCATCGACCTGCAGACCGGCCAGCCGCGCCTGACCTTCGGCATCCCCGAGCTGCTGGACGGCATCGACGTGGTGCTGGTCGCCGTCGCCCTCTTCGCGGTGGGCGAGACGCTCTACCTCGCCTGGCGCCATATGGAGGGCAAGCAGGAGGTGCGCGAGGTCGGCCGGCTGATGATGACGAAGGAGGACTGGAAGCGCTCCACCGGCCCGTGGTTCCGTGGCGCGCTGCTGGGCTTCCCCTTCGGCGTCATGCCGGCGGGCGGCACCGAGATGCCCACCATGCTCAGCTACTACGCCGAGCGGAAGCTCTCGAAGCACCCGGAGGAGTTCGGCACCACCGGCGCCATCGAGGGCGTGGCGGGGCCTGAGGCGGCCAACAACGCCGCCGCCGCCGGCGTGCTGGTGCCGATGCTGACGCTGGGCCTGCCCACCTCGGCCACCGCCGCCATCATGCTCTCGGCCTTCCAGTCCTACGGCATCCAGCCGGGGCCGCTGCTGTTCACCAGCCAGGGCGAGCTGGTCTGGACGCTGATTGCCTCGCTCTACATCGCCAACATCATGCTGGTGGTGCTGAACCTGCCGCTGGTGGGCCTCTGGGCGCGCATCCTCAAGATCCCGACGCCGCAGCTCTACGCGGGCATCCTGGTCTTCGCCACCATCGGCACCTACGGCATCAGCAACTCCGTGGTGGACCTGATGCTGCTCTACGGCATCGGCATCATCGCCATGTTCATGCGGCGCTTCGAGTTCCCGCAGGCGCCGGTGGTCATCGGCATGATCCTGGGGCCGATGGCGGAGCAGGCGATGCGCCAGGCGCTGACCATCAGCCAGGGCGACTGGACCACCTTCGTCACCCGCCCCGTCTCGCTCAGCATCCTGCTGCTGGCGCTGCTCGGGCTGGTCGGGCCGC
>NZ_JCACVY010000304.1:0-3142 GCF_058833935.1 Roseomonas sp. TS2
GCCGAGATCGCCTCGGTGCTGGTGCGCTGGGCGGCGGGCACGCGGCTGGCCATCCTCGGCCTCGGCGGCATCACCCGCGCGGCGCGGGCGGCCGCAATCGCGGCCAATGCCGCCGCCGCCGCGGCCGCGGCCAATCTCGCCGCCGCCGCGGCGGGGCCCCAGCCGCCAGACAAGCCGACAGGCACGGCGGTGCGCTGCATCCTGCAGCCCGGCCGCACCTACCGCCTCGACCTGGACCTGCGCTGGACCGGCACGCTCTACGAGCAGGACGAGTCCGGGGCCCGCAAGACCGTGGCGACGGCGACGGCGGAGGAGGGCAAGAGCTACGCGCCCCGGGGCCAGGGGAGCCAGCCGACCGCCCGCGCCTACTTCTTCCGGACCGCCAGGGTGCCGCAGCGGCCGGCCGCCGCCGGACTGGTGCCCGACCGCCGCCCCGATTACGGCACGCCCGAGCGCCTCGCCTTCCTGACCAGCCGGCGCGACATCTTCGAGCCGGAGATGCTGCAGCGCCACCTGCTCGGCTACACGCCGGCGCAGAGCGAGACCGCGCGCTTCCGCGACGACCCGGTGGCCGCGCATTTCGACGCCGGCCATGTGGCCGCCCTCGCCAGGGCCTATGGCTTCGCGCTCAGGCTGGGCCTGCGGCGGGTGGACGTGCCGCACGACCCGGCGGACCCGGCGAGCCGGGGGCGGCTTCTCCTGCTGGAGCCGGCCTGGGGGCCGCTCCGCGCGCCCGGGCTGCTCGGCCCCGCCGACCGCATCCGCCATGAGCGCGCCGGGCGGGCCGCCTGCCCGATGCCCAGGCCGGGCGGCACGCTCGAGGCGCAGCAGCCGCTGGAAGGCCGCGCCTGGTACGAGGTCCATGTCCACGCCAGGGCCGGCGATGGCGGGGCCGGCGATGGCGGCGCCGACGGGCGCCTGCCGGGGGTGACCTTCCGCACCTCGCGCTGGCGCTCGCCGGCCGAGATGATGGCGGGGCTCGGCTTCCCGCCGGCCGGCGATCCCGGCCGCCCGCAGGGGGATATCGAGATCGCCGCCCTGCCGGCCTTCCCCCAGCCGGTGCTCGAAGGCGAGGATGCCGCCTTCGAGGCCGCGATGGAGGCGCTCGGCCTGCGGGGCTGGCCGCCAGCCGGCAAGGCGCCGCGCGTCAGCCAGCTCTGGCTCCGCCCCTCCGCCGGCGCCGGGCCCGCCTGGCGCTGCGCCGGCGTGCTCGTGGAGGCCCCGGAGCCCATCCACCGGCCGGGCCGCGCCGAGCTCGGCGCCCCGCGCGTGCTCACCCGCGCCTCGCCGGCACAGGGCCTGCCCTTGCCGGTCCGGCGCAGGGACCGCGGCGGCACGCGGCTGCTGCTGCTCGCCACGGCCCCCTTCGCGCCGCAGCGCTTCCAGCGCCCGCTGCCGCGGCAGATCGTGCCGCCGATGCTCCTGCTGCCGCTCGCGGATCTCCGGGCCGGCGCGACGGTGACCGGCCGCCTCGCGCTGCGCGAGCGGCCCGGCTTCGCCGGGGAGGCCTGACCCATGCCGCTGCTGGCGCCACCGGATCTGTTCGCCGCCCTGGCCATCGCGGCCGAGGCGGACCCCGACCTGCCGCCGGGCACCCATCTCCGCCTGCTGCCCTCGCCGGCCCTCGGCTTCCCGCTCGCGCCCTTCGGCCTCTTCCGCGTCACGGCCGAGCCGGCGGAGGCACGCATCATCTGGCGCGACCGCGAGCATCGGCCGCGGGAGAATGGCGAGCTGGAGCCTGCGGAGGGCGTCCTCTTCGCCGACATCGTCCGGCCGGCCGGCCAGGGCGGCCTCGCGGCCCTTGTCGCGGTCACGGTGGAGGCGTTCGAGGGCACGGCCTTCCTGCTCGACCGGATGGGCGACCGGATTCTCGCCCGCGCCTCGTGGCCGCCCTACACGCTGGGCGGCCCGCGGGTGGAGCGGCTGCGGCTGGAAGGGCGCGGCCAGGCCCGGCTCCGCCTGTGGCAGGTGCGGCTGTCGCGCGCGCTGGAGGAGATGCTCGGGCATGGGCCGGCCGAGCTGCTGAGCCTGCCGGTGGAAGGGGACCGGCCCTGGTACGCCGGCGGCCGCGGGCGGGACGAAGCCCTGGCGCGGGTCGACCGCGCCGCGCCGCGCCGCCTGGGCCCGCCGGACCAGCCGGATGGCCCCTTCGAAACGCTTCCCCCGCAGGACGAGGTGCTGCGCGTCGGCACGCAGGCGGAGGCGATCGTCGAGGCCTGCGAGACGATGCTGCGCGATCCCGGCATTTCTCCGCGCCAGGCGGCGCTGCCACCCGCGGTGTCGATGCTCCGTGGCCACCGCCATGCCGCCTCGGTGCGCATCGAGGGCGGGCTGCTGCTGCAGGCCATGGACCCCGGCCTCGGCCGCTTCCTCGGCCTGCTCGGGCATGTCGGGGAGCGCTCCGACCCCGCCCGGCCCGCCGCCTATGCCGCGTTCGGGCTGTTCGCCGCCGATCCCGGGGCGCCGCTGCCCGGCCTGCGCACCCTCGGCGCCGCGCTCGGCGCCGCCTCGGCGGAGGATGCCGCCCTGGCCGGGCGGCTGGCGCGCCTCGCGGTGCGCACCCCCCGGCCCGAGGAAGCCCTGCGCCAGGCGGAGCACACCGCCGCGCGGCACGGCCTCGAGCCACGCGGGCTGGTCGCCTTCGCGGCCGCGGTGCCGCCGCCCGACCCGCCCGGAACTCCGCTGCCGGAGCTGGGCCGCGCCGCCTGGATCGGCACGGACGGCGTCTCCACCGCCTTCCGCCAGGACTTCGTCTGGCCGCGCCCCGAGCTGGGCGCGCTGGTGGCGTTGGGCCGCAAGGAAGCGGACGGCTGGGTGAGCCGGCACCGGAGCGTGGCCCTGCCGGCGGGCGCGCAGTTCCCCTCGCGCGCCTTGCCGCTGCTGCCCGGCCGCACCGCGGAGCGTCCGCCGCAATTGCCCGGAGGCCTGCTGTCGGACGCGCCGGTGCCGGAGGCCGACCCTCCCATGCGCTACCGCATCGCCACCGCCGACCTGTTCGGGCGCTTCGGCCCCGCCGTGGAGCTCGACGTTCCGCCCCCCCCGCGCCCGCCGCCGCCGCCACCGGCGCCGCAGCTGCAGGTGGTGCCGGACGGCCCGCAGGACGGGACGGCGGGGAAGGCCTCGCCCGGGCACCTCCTCATCA
>NZ_JCACVY010000305.1:0-3136 GCF_058833935.1 Roseomonas sp. TS2
GCGGAGCTCGGCGCGCTGGTCGAGCCGCTGGCCGTCGCCGCCGAGGCGGTGCGGGTGGGGGAGGTCTCGCTGGGCGACACGGTGCTGGTGCTGGGGCCGGGCACCATCGGCCAGGGGCTGGCGCTCATGGCGCGCGCCGCCGGGGCGGGGCGGGTGATCGTCGCCGGGCGGGCGGACGCGCCACGCTTCGCCGTGCTGGAGCAACTCGGCTTCACCGGCCGGGTGGATGTGGCGGAGGGGCCGCTCGCCGCGCAGGTGCTGGCGCTGACCGGCGGCCGCAAGGTGGACGTGGTGCTGGAGGCCACCGGCCACCCGCCCTCCATCGCCGGGGCGCTGGGCGTGCTGCGGCGCGACGGCGTGCTGGTGGTGGCCGGCATCCACGCCGCGCCGCTCGCCCTGCCGCTCACCGACTTCGTCCGCAACCGCCACCAGCTCCGCGCCTCGCACGGCTCGGCGCGCGGCACCTGGGACCGGGTGCTGGCGCTGCTGGCGCGCGACCCGGAGGGGTTCCGCCCGATGATCACCCACCGCCTGCCGCTCGAGCGCGGCCTCGAGGGGTTCGAGCTTTCCCGCCAGCGTGCCGCCAGCAAGGTGATCCTGACGCCATGAGCCTTCCCGCCCTCCGCGCCGATGACCGCGTCGCCCTCGTCACCGGCGCGGCGCGCGGCCTCGGTGCCGCCATCGCCCGTGCGCTTGCCGCCGCCGGCCACCCCGTCATCCTGGCCGATGTGCTGGAGGGGGTGGAGGCGCTCGCGGCGGAGCTGAACGCCGCCGGCCACCGCGCCCGCGCCCTGCCGCTCGACGTCGCCGACGAGGCCGCCATCGCCGCCCTGCCGCAGGCGCTGGGCGCCTGGTGGGAGGCGCTCGGCGTGCTGGTGAACAATGCCGGCATCTCGCCCAAGGTCGATGGCCGCAAGCGGCTGGTCGAGGAGATCCCGACCGAGGAATGGCGCCGCGTGATGGACGTCAATCTCACCGGCCCCTTCCTGCTCTCGCGCGCCGCCATTCCGGTGCTGAAGCGCCGGCGCTGGGGCCGCATCGTCATGATGACCAGCCAGGCGGCGCATGTGCCGAGCAGCATCACCGGCGCCTATTACGGCGCCTCCAAGGCCGGGCTGATGGGCTTCGCCCGCAACCTGGCGGCGGAGCTTGGGCCCTTCGGCATCACCGTCAACAGCGTGGCGCCGGGGCGCATCGCGACCGACATGGTGGCCGGCGCCGCGCCGGGGATGAACGAGGCCTTCATCGCCCGCATCCCGCTCGCTCGGCTGGGGGAGCCGGCGGAGGTGGGGGCGGTGGTCCGCTTCCTCGCCTCGGACGACGCCGGCTACCTGACCGGCACCACCATTGACGTCGGCGGCGGCAGCTACATGCCCTGAGCGCGCCGCCCCTGGTCCAGGCGCGCCAAGCGCCGGGCCGCTCATCCCGGGAGGAAGGAAGAACCATGCAACGACGCACCCTGCTGGCGGCCGCGCCCGCCGCCCTGCTCGCCCCGCGCCTCGCCCGCGCCGCCACCTGGCCGGAGCGGGAGATCTCCGTCATCGTCCAGTACGGGCCGGGCGGCTCCACCGACGTCTCCACCCGCGCCATCGCCGCCGAGGCGGAGAAGATCCTCGGCGTGCCGCTGCAGGTGGTGAACCGCCCCGGCGGGCAGGGCACGGTGGGGCCGCAGCAGGTGGCGGCGGCGCGGCCGGATGGCTACACGCTGGGCACCACCGGCCTCGCCGGCCTGGCCATCGCGCCGCACATGCTGGACGTGCCCTACAGCGCCGACAGCTTCACCTTCCTGCCCGCCTTCGCGCGCTACCTCTACGGCATCGCCGTGCGCGCGGAATCGCCGCACCGGAGCATCGCCGACCTGCTCGCCGCGGCGAAGGCGAAGCGCACCACCTTCGCCGCGACCGGCGCGCCCAACAACATCGGCATGTTCGACCTGGGGCGGAAGGCGGGGGCGCGCTTCCAGTTCGTCCCCTTCGGCTCCGGCGCGGAGGCGGTGACGGCGGCGCTGGGCGGGCATGTGGACGCGGTGATCCAGAACCCGCCCGAGATGCTGCCGGCGCTGCAATCCGGCCGGCTGCGCCTGCTCGCCTCGGCCAGCGCCGGCCGCTGGAAGGAATATCCCGACGTGCCGACGCTGCGCGAGCAGGGCCACGACGTGGTGGTGGATTCCATGATCGGCTTCATCGCGCCCAGGGGCGTGCCGGAGGAGCGGCTGGCGGTGCTGAGCCGCGCCTTCCTGGAAGCCGCGCGGAAGCCGGCGCTGGCGGAGATCCTCGGCCGCTTCGGCATGGTGCCGGCGGTGATGCAGCCGGACGAGTTCGAGCGCACGGTGCGCGAGGCGCATGACCGCTTCGGCCCCGAGCTGCGCGAGGCCGGCCTGGCGCGGAAGCGTTGAGCGGCGGCATGACACGGACCGCGCGCTGGGTCGCCCTCGGCGGCCTCGCCTTCGCCCTGCTCGGCTGGCGGGAGGCATCGCGGCTGGAGCGCTGGGGCTGGGACGGCCCCGGCCCCGGGCTGGTGCCGCAGGTGCTGCTGGTGCTGATCGGCCTCGCCGCGCTGGCGGTGCTGGCCTGGCCGGGCGACGCCGCGGCCGAGGCGGAGGGCGGCGCGGCGCCGCACCGCAGCCGCACCTTCCTGGCCTATGCGGCGGCCATGCTGGGGGTGGCGCTGGCGCTGCCCTATGCCGGCTTCATCCTGCCGATGCTGCTGGCGGTGCTGCTGATGCTGCGGCTGGGCGAGGGCGCGCGCTGGCGCACCGCCGGCCTCTACGCCGTGGCGCTGACGGCGGGCACGGTGCTGCTGTTCGGCACGCTGCTCGGCGTGCCCTTCCCGCCCGGGCCGGTGGAGCACGCGCTCTCCGGCCTCGGCCTGCTGCGGGGGGCGTGAGGCCATGATGGACGGGCTGCTGCACGGCTTTGCCGTGCTCTCCACCTGGCAGAATCTGAGCCTCTGCCTGCTTGGCGCCGTGCTCGGCACGGTGGTGGGGGTGCTGCCGGGGCTCGGCCCCGCCACCACCATCGCGCTGCTGCTGCCGATCACGCTGAAGCTGGACCCGACGGGCGCCATCATCCTGCTCGCCGGCATCTACTACGGCGTGGCCTATGGCGGCACGCTGACCTCGGTGCTGATGCGCATC
>NZ_JCACVY010000306.1:0-3132 GCF_058833935.1 Roseomonas sp. TS2
CGGCGAGCGCCCCTGGGCGAAGCAGGTGCCGCAGATCCGCATCGGCCTGCTCGGCGGCGAGAACGAGGCCGACCGCCTCGGCCGCTTCGACGCCTACCGCAAGCTGATCGAGGACACCTTCAAGGTGCCCGTCCGCCTCTTCCCCGCCGCCGACTACGCGGGCGTGATGCAGGCCTTCTCGGCCGGGCAGATCGAGGCCTCCTCGATGGGCGCCTCCGGCTATGCCGGCGCCTGGCTCGACACCAACGGCGCCGTGGAGCCGCTGGTGGTGCCGCTGGAGAATGACGGCTCCTCCTCCTACATCTCGGTGATGGTGACGCGGAAGGATTCCGGCATCACCTCGCTCGAGCAGATGAAGGGCAAGTCCCTCGCCTGGGCTGACCCGAACTCCACCTCGGGCTACCTGATCCCGCGCTCCGAGCTGCGCAACAGCGGCGTGGACATCAACGGCTACTTCTCCCGCACCGGCTTCGCCGGCGGGCACGAGCAGGCGGTGGTGGCGGTGCTGCAGAAGCAGTACGACGCCTGCTGCACCTGGGCTTCCGGCATCGGCGACGAGAGCCAGGGCTTCAGCCGCGGCAACCTGCAGGCGATGGTCTCCAAGGGCATGCTGAAGATGTCCGACCTGAACCTGATCTGGAAGTCGCGCCCGATCCCGAACGGCCCGCTGGTGGTGCGCTCGGCCCTGCCGGCGGCGTTCAAGGAGGATTTCACCGCCTTCCACATGGCGCTGCCCACCGCCCACCCGAAGGTCTACGCCGACATCGAGCGCGGCGGCGGCAAGGGCTATGAGCGCGTGACGCACGCCATGTTCGAGCCGATCGTGCAGCTGCGCCGCGAGGAGGCCGCCGAGCGCCGCCGGCGCTCCTGAGGCCAGGTGGCGCCGCCGGCGCTCCTGAGGCCAGATGGCGCCGCCGGCGCTCCTGAGGACGCTGGCGCCGCCGGCGCTCCTGAGGCCGCTGGCGCCGCTGGCGCTCCTGCAGCAGGTGGCATGAGTTCGGGCAGCGCCACCGGCGCTTCCGGGCGGCTGCCAGCCGGGGGAGAGGATCCACCCTCCCCCGGCCCCTTCCCTTCCCCGCACGAGTAGAGTCATGGACGCCATCGCCGCGCATCTTCCGGTGGTGCGGCGCGGGGAGGCCGCCTTCCAGGCACTCCGCCGCCAGCGCCGCAACACCACGCTCCTGGGCCTCGGCCTGCTGGCCGCCCTGCTGCTGCTGGCCGCCCGCATCAGCGAGTTCTATCCCGCCACCCTGGCCGCCGGCCTGCCGCGCATCGGCGAGTATTTCTGGCGCATCCTGCCCTCGCTGCAGCTCTCCGCCCTGTTCTCCGGCGCGGAGACGGAAGGCAGCCTGGCCTTCTGGCTCTACCGGCTCGATTCCTGGGCGCTGCTGCTGGCGCAGACGGCGCAGATGGCGGCGCTCGCCACCCTGGCCGGCGCGGCCGTGGCGATGCTGCTGGCCTTCCCCGCCGCGCGCAACCTGGGCGCCGGGCGCTGGCTCTCGCCGCTGACGCGCCGCGCGCTGGAGGCCACCCGCACCGTGCCGGAGATCGTCTACGCGCTGATCTTCGTCTGGGCCTTCGGCGTCGGGCCGCTGGCCGGCATCCTGGCCATCGCCATCCACACCGCCGGCGCGCTGGGCAAGCTCTTCGCCGAGGTGATCGAGAATGCCGAGATGCAGCCCTGGGACGGGCTGCGCGCCTCCGGCGCCAACTGGGTGCAGGCCTGCCGCTACGCCATCCTGCCGCAGGTGGCGCCCAACCTGCTGAGCTACGCGCTGCTGCGCTTCGAGATCAACGTGCGCGGCGCCAGCGTCATCGGCTTCGTCGGCGCCGGCGGCATCGGGCAGGAGCTCTACCAGGTGATCGCCTTCAACTACTACGAGGAGATCAGCGCCATCGTGCTGCTGGTCATCCTGGCCGTGATGCTGATCGACCTCGTCTCCGAACAGCTGCGGCACCGCCTCATCCATGTCGTGGGAGGGCGCTGAGATGCGGCCGGACGCGCAGACCGTCACGCAATGGCAGGCCCGCCTGCCCGCCGCCTTCGGCCCCGGCCGAGCCACCCGCGCGCTGCGCTGGGTGGCGGGCGCGGCCTTCCTGCTCTGGCTCGGCTGGAGCTTCTGGCTGTTCGACATCACCCCCGCGCGGCTGTGGAACGGCCTGGAGGGCCTGGCCACCATCCTGCGGCTGATGGTGCCGCCCAGCCCCGGCGAGCTGTGGCTCGACATCCTGAAGGGCATGGCGGAGAGCGTGGCCATGGCCTTCCTCGGCACCTTCCTCGCCGCGCTGCTGGCGGTGCCGCTGGGCTTCCTCGGCGCCCGCAACATCGTCACGGTCACGCTGCTGCGCTTCTCGGTGCGCCGCCTCTTCGACGGCATCCGCGGCGTGGACCAGCTGATCTGGGCGCTGGCCTATGTGCGGGCCGTGGGCCTCGGGCCGCTGGCCGGCGTGCTGGCCATCTTCACCAGCGATCTCGCCGTGCTCGCCAAGCTCTACGCCGAGGCCATCGAGAACGCCGAGAAGCGGCAGAGCGAGGGCGTCATGGCCTCGGGCGGCGGGCGGCTGCACGCGCTGCGCTTCGGCGTGCTGCCGCAGGTGCTGCCGGTGATGCTGGCCCAGGCGCTCTATTTCTTCGAGAGCAACACCCGCTCCGCCGCCATCCTCGGCGTGGTGGGCGCGGGCGGCATCGGCCTGCAGATCGCCGAGCGCATCAAGGTGCGGCACTGGGACGAGGTGGCCTTCATCATCCTCCTGATGGTGCTGACCGTCGCCGCCATCGACACCCTCTCGGGCGCGCTGCGCCGCCGCCTGATCGGCCGCCGCGAGGCCGCCATCACCTGAGCGTCCGCGGATGCCAGACGCAGAAGGCCCGGAGGGTTCCCCCTCCGGGCCTTCTGCGTTGCAGCGGCGGCCGCGCGGTCAGGCGGCGTCGTCGCGCCGGTCGCGGGCCTTCACATAGGCGACCGCAGCGTGCTCGGGGCAGTAGGGCTTCCCCGGAATGGCCTCGCCCGTGCAGAAGCGGAAATCCGGCGTGCCGGGCTCGCCGATCGGCCAGCAGCAGGAGCGGCCGCCCATCCGCTGGAAGGGCCGCACCACGGCCGGCGGCGCCGGGCGGCGGGTGGCCGCCGGCGG
>NZ_JCACVY010000307.1:0-3039 GCF_058833935.1 Roseomonas sp. TS2
GACCTTTCCATGGGCTGGGCCGGGCCGCTCTGCACCCGCCAGCTGGCCGATCTCGGCGCCGAGGTGATCAAGGTGGAGGCGTGCCAGTATCCGGACTGGTGGCGCGGCGTCGACCCGCGCCCGGCCTTCTTCGCCGAGCGGCGCTACGAGAAGGATGTGCGCTTCGGCATCCTCAACCGCAACAAGGCCGGCATCACGCTCGACCTCGCCACGCCCGAGGGCAAGGCGCTGCTGAAGCGGCTGGTGCGCGACGCCGACGCGGTGGTGGAGAACTATGCGCGCGAGGTGCTGCCCAAGCTCGGGCTCGACTATGCCGCCCTCTCGGCCGAGCGGCCGGGGCTGGTGATGCTCTCCATGCCCGCCTTCGGGCTGGAAGGGCCCTGGCGCGATGCCCGCGCCTATGGCTCCACGCTGGAGCACGCCTCCGGCCTGCCCACCGTCTCCGGCGCGCCGGACTGGCCGCCCACCACCAACCAGCTCGCCTATGGCGACCCGATCGGCGGGCTGAACGGGGCCGCCGCGCTGCTGGTGGCGCTGCTGCACCACCGCCGCACCGGCGAGGGACAGCAGATCGACCTCGCGCAGGTGGAGTGCCTGTTTCCCCTGGCGGCGCCCTGGATCGTCGCCACCTCGGCCACCGGCACGCCCGGGCCGCGCCTGGGCAACCGCCACCCCACCCAGGTGCCGCACGGCGCCTTCCCCTGCGCGGAGCAAGGCTGGGTGGTGGTGGCCACGCAGGATGATGCCGCCTGGCCCGCCCTGGCCCGCACCATCGGCCGCCCCGACCTGGCCGGCGACCCCGCCCTGGCCACCGCCGAGGGCCGCCGCGCCCGCGAGGCGGAGCTGGAGGCGGCGCTCGCCGCCTGGACACGGCCGCGGGCGCCAGAGGCTGCCATGCACGCGCTGCAGGCGGCGGGCGTCGCCGCCGGCGCGGTGCTGTGGCCCAGCGCGCTGAAGCGCGACCCGCACCTCGCCGCGCGCGGCTTCTGGCAGGTGGTAGAACGGCCGCATCTCGGCCGGCACGAGCAGCCCTCCGCCCCCTTCCGCGAGGCCGGGCGCGGCCCCTACCCCGTGCACCGCCCGGCGCCGACGCTGGGGCAGGACAATGCCGCGGTGCTGGGCGGGCTGCTCGGCCTCGGCGCGGCGGAGCTGGCGCGGCTGGAGGCGGCGCGGATCATCGGCCAGGAGGCGGTGCCGGTCTCGGAGCGCCGCGCCCGCGCGCCCGCCGGCTGAGGGAGGCTTTTCGGACACGGCCCCCCGCAAGCCGCGAGAGAGGGCCGGCACGGAGGAGGAAGCATGTCCATCACCCTGGCCCGTCGGGCGCTGCTCGGCGCCCTGGCCCTGCCTGCCCTGGCCACCCCGCGCGCGCGGGCCGAGGCGGCGCCGTTCCCCAGCCGCCCGGTGCGGCTGATCTATCCCTTCGCGCCCGGCGTGGGCGACGGGCTGGCCCGGGCCGTGGCCGAGGCCGCGCGCGAGACGCTGGGCCAGCCCATCGTCGTGGAGAACAAGCCTGGCGCCAACACCATGATCGGCGCCGAGGCGGCGGCGCGTGCGGCCAAGGATGGCTACACGCTGGGCTGGGTCGCCACCAGCACCCTGGCGCTGAACCCGCATTTCTACCCCAACATCACCTACCAGCCGGCCGATTTCGCGCCGCTCACGCTGGTCTACCGCGCGCCGGTGGCCTTCGCCGCCGCGGCGGATGTGCCGGGCGGCGAGCTGGCCGGCACGCTGGCCTGGCTGAAGGACAACCCGGGCCAGCCCTTCGGCAGCGTCGGCAATGGCAGCACGCCGCATCTGGTGATGGAGATGCTGCAGGGGCGCACCGGCCTGCGCATGGTCAATGTCGCCTACCGCGGCGAGCAAGCCGCGCTGGCCGACCTGATGACGGGCCGCATCCCCTTCTATGCCGGCTCGCTGAACACGCTGCTGCCGCACATGGAGAACCGGCGCTTCCGCGTGCTGGCGCTCTCCGCCCCCGAGCGCCTGGCGGCGACTCCGGAGTTGCCCACCTTCCGCGAACTGGGGCATCCCGACCTCGTGCTGCGCTACTGGCACGGCATCTGCGCCCCCGCCGGCACGCCGCCGGAGGTGCAGCGCATCCTGGCCGAAGCCCTGCGGAAGGCGGTGCGGAGCGAGATGGTGCGGCAGCGCGCCACCCCCGACATGACGCTGGACCCGCTGACCCTCCAGGAGTTCGCGCGCCTCATCCGCGCCGACCACGAGAGCTATGGCCGCCTGATCCGCGAGCGGAACATCAGCGTCGGCTGAGCAGCCGCACAATGTGCCGGCGGGGCGGGGCGAAACGGCACGATCTTCGCTCCGCCCGGCGGCGACGGCGCTTCCATGCCCGGCGGTGCCTCCTAGCATAGCGGCATCGGACAACCCGGCGGCGCCGGACCGGAAGGATGCCCCTGATGCCCCTGCGGCCCAAGTTCATCACCTTCGACTGCTACGGCACGCTGACGAATTTCCAGATGGGCCCGGTAGCCCGCGCGCACTTTGCCGGCCGCGTGCCGGAGGCGCGCATGGAGGCGTTCCTGCGGGACTTCACCGCCTACCGGCTGGACGAGGTGCTCGGCGCCTGGAAGCCCTATGCCGAGGTGCTGGAGAACGCCATACGCCGCGCCTGTGCCCGGCACGGCATCGGCTGCGAGCCGGGCGATGGCCGCGTCTTCTACGACGCCATACCGGGCTGGGGCCCGCACGCGGACGTGCCGGCGCCGTTGACGCGAGTGGCGAAGGAATTCCCCCTCGTCATCCTCTCCAACGCGATGGACGAGCAGATCCACCACAACGTGGCGCTGCTGGAGGCGCCGTTCCACGCCGTCTTCACCGCCGAGCAGGCGCAGGCCTACAAGCCGCGCATGCAGGCCTTCGAGTACATGCTGGGCCAGCTCAACGCCCGGCCGGAGGAGCTGCTGCACGTCTCCTCCTCCTTCCGCTACGACCTGATGACGGCGCACGACCTTGGCATCCGCGACAAGGCCTGGGTCAACCGCGCGCACGAGCCACGTGGCAACGCCTTCTACGGCTTCC
>NZ_JCACVY010000308.1:0-2885 GCF_058833935.1 Roseomonas sp. TS2
CCGAGTGAGCGCGTCGGAGCAGATGGACACCGCGACCAGCCAGACGGCGGCCGAGGCCGGGCGCCGGCGCACCTTCGCCATCATCGCCCACCCCGACGCCGGCAAGACCACGCTGACCGAGCAGCTGCTGCTGCTGGGCGGCGCCATCCAGATCGCCGGCGCCGTGCGCGCCAAGGGCGAGCGGCGCCGCACCCGCTCGGACTGGATGAAGATCGAGCAGGACCGCGGCATCTCGGTCGCCACCTCGGTGATGACCTTCGAGTATGCCGGCCAGGTGTTCAACCTGCTCGACACGCCAGGCCACGAGGATTTCTCCGAGGACACCTACCGCACCCTCTCGGCGGTGGACGCCGCGGTGATGGTGATCGACGCCGCCAAGGGCATCGAGGCGCAGACCCGCAAGCTGTTCGAGGTCTGCCGCCTGCGCGACATCCCGATCGTCACCTTCATCAACAAGATGGACCGCGAGGCGCGGGAGCCGCTGGAGCTGCTCGACGAGATCGAGAAGACCCTGGCGCTGGACGTGACGCCGGCCACCTGGCCGGTCGGCTCGGGCGGCACCTTCGCGGGGGTGTACGACCGGCACGACAACAGCCTGCGCCTCGTCGCCGAGGGCGGCGAGCGGCGCGAGGCGCTGGACGGGCCCGAGGATGCGCGGATCGACGGGCTGCTGCCGCACGGCCAGGGCGACGTGCTGCGCGAAGGGATGGAGCTGGCCTCCGTCTATCCGGAGTTCGACCTCGCCTCCTTCCGCGAGGGGCACCTGACGCCGGTCTATTTCGGCTCGGCGCTGCGCGGCTTCGGGGTGCGGCACCTGCTGGATGGCCTGGCGCAGTTCGCGCCGCCCCCCTCCGCCCGCCGGGCCGACGCCCGCACCGTGGAGCCGGAGGAGGAGAAGCTCACCGGCTTCGTCTTCAAGATCCAGGCCAACACCGACCTCAACCACCGCGACCGCGTGGCCTTCCTGCGCATCTGCTCCGGGCGGCTCCGCAAGGGGGCGCGGCTGAAGCAGGTGCGCACCGGCAAGAGCATCCCGGTCAACGCGCCGCTGTTCTTCTTCGCCAAGGAGCGGCAGGTGGCGGAGGAGGCTTGGCCGGGCGACGTGGTGGGCATCGCCAACCACGGCGTGCTGCGCATCGGCGACACGCTGACCGATGGCGAGGCGCTGAACTTCCGCGGCGTGCCGAGCTTCGCGCCCGAGATCCTGCGCCGCGTGCGGCTCGATGACCCGATGCTGGCCAAGAAGCTGCGCAAGGCGCTGGACCAGCTGGCCGATGAGGGGGTGGTGCAGGTGTTCCGCCCGCTCGACGGCAGCCAGCCGGTGGTCGGCGTGGTCGGCCAGCTTCAGCTCGACGTGCTGAGCAGCCGCATCCAGGCGGAATACGGGGTGCACATCACCTTCGAGAACACCTCCTGGTCCTCCCTGCGCTGGGTGGCGACGAAGGAGGACGGGCCGCAGGACCGCGCGGTGCTGGACCGCTTCCTGCGCACCGCGCCGAGCCAGATGGCCGAGGACCACGACAACGAGCCGGTGGCCTTCTTCACCTCCGACTGGGGCCGCAAGCGGGCGGAGGAGGAATGGCCGCAGCTCCGCTTCCTGGCCCTGCGCGAGCAGCACGGGGTGGAAGGGGCGGCCGCCGCCTGAGGCGCCGCCCCCCGGCCTGTCCCGCCCCTCAGCCCGGCGCGGCGTGGCTGGCGGCGTGGTGGGCGGGCGGGGTGCGGTTGCGCTGCCACTGGCGCTGCACCTCGTCATTCACCGCATCCGCCGTCTGGCCAGGGGTGACGACGACCTCCGCCCCGTTCAGGCGGAAGCGGTAGGGCAGGTTGTGGCGGTTGGCCTTCTCGACGCAGCGCGCGATGACGTGCGGCAGGTAGTCGCTCTCCGTCGTGCGGTAGTCCTGGATCTCGTCGCTCATGGCGGCCTCCCTGTTCTGTTTCGGGAAGCCTAGCCGGGCGCGCCGCGCCGAATCACGCAGAACTTCGCGAGCGGCTCACTTCAGCTGGCTGTCCTTGCTGCCGCGGCGGTTGATGCCGAACTGCGCCGGGCGGCGGTCCAGCGCGGACTGGCAGCCGACGCAGGTGCGCGCCCCGGGCAGGGCGCGGCGCCGCGCGGCGGGGATCGGCTCGCCGCATTCCACGCAATGCAGCTCGCCCTCGCCGGCGGGCATGCGGGCGCGGGCGCGCCGGATGCCGTCCGTCACCGTGTCGTCGATCTGCTCCTGCACCGCGCCGTCGGGCGCCCATCCGCTGGCCATGGCCGCGCTCCCGCTGTCTCGTTGCCGCGTGGCGTTCAGATGGGGCGCGGGGGCGGCGGCGCCAAGCGGCGGGGGCCCCTAGAGCAGCGCCTCGATGGCGCCGCGCAGCTTCGCCGGGGGCGTGGCGGGGGCGAAGCGGCCCGCCACCCGGCCCTGCCGGTCGAGCAGGAACTTGGTGAAGTTCCACTTGATGGCCTCCGTGCCCAGCAGCCCCGGCTGCTGCGCCTTCAGGTGGCGGAACAGCGGGTGCGCGCCGTCGCCATTCACCTCCACCTTGGCGAAGAGCGGGAAACTGGCCTGGAAGCGCGTCTCGCAGAACTGCGCGATGCTGGCATCGTCCCCCGGCTCCTGCCGGCCGAACTGGTTGCAGGGGAAGGCCAGCACGCTGAAGCCGCGGGGCGCGTAGTCGCGCTGCAATTCCTCCAGCCCCGCATATTGCGGCGTGAAGCCGCAGGCGCTGGCGGTGTTGACCACCAGCAGCACCTGCCCGGCGAATTCGGCGAGCGGTGTCTCCCGCCCGTCGGAGCGGCGCGCGGAAAAGGCGGCGAGGGGCGAGTCGGTCATGCGCGAGAGTCTCCGGGCTTTGGTGGCGGGCGGCGGTCCAGCGCGGACTGGCAGCCGACGCAGGTG
>NZ_JCACVY010000309.1:0-2863 GCF_058833935.1 Roseomonas sp. TS2
CGCCGCGCCGGTGGAGCGCCTCGGCGCCGCCACGCTGATCGGCGCGGGCCTGGCCGAGCATGCCGGCGAGACCCCGCCCGGCGGCAAGCCCGCCACGCTGCAGACGGGCGGCCACACCAGCCACGAGCGCGCGCCGAAGCGCGGCTATGCCACGCCGGTGGCTGCGCCCTCGCCCGGCCTCTCCATCTTCCAGCTTCTGCCGGCCGAGATCATGGGCCTGCCGCTGCTGTTCTGGGGCGGCTCGGCGGTGTTCCTGGTGATCCTGTTCCTGCTGTTCGTGCTCGGCTGAGCCGTGGCGCCGATGCCCGCCTCCTCCCCGGCCTCGCCGCCGCCCGGCTCCGCCTTGCCCGGTTCCGCCTTGCCCGGTTCCGTCGCGGAGACGGAAAGGCTCCTGGCCCTCGGCGGCTATGTGGCCGACCGTGCGCTGGCCACCACCGTGCATCTGGCGCTGGTCATGGGCCGCCCCCTCTTCCTGGAGGGGGAGCCGGGCACCGGCAAGACGGAGATCGCCAAGGTGCTGGCCAGCGGCCTCGGCCGCCGGCTGGTGCGGCTGCAATGCTATGACGGGCTGGACCTGCAGGCGGCGGCCTATGAGTGGAACCATGCGCGCCAGCTCATGGCCATCCGCCTGGCCGAGGCCGCCGGCGAGACGCAGGGCGAGGCGGGCCGCGCCCGGCTGGAGGCCGGCATCTACGACCGGCGCTACCTGCAGGAGCGGCCGCTGCTGGCCGCCCTCTCCGGCCCGCCCGCCGTGCTTCTGATCGACGAGCTGGACCGCGCGGACGAGCCCTTCGAGGCCTTCCTGCTGGAGATCCTGGCCGATTTCCAGCTCTCCATCCCGGAGCTGGGCCCCGAGCACAGCCCCGTGCGGGCCGAGACGCCGCCCATCGTGGTGCTGACCAGCAATCGCACGCGGGAGGTGCACGACGCCATCCGCCGCCGCTGCCTCTACCACTGGGTGGACTACCCGGATGCGTTGCGCGAGCGCGCCATCCTGGCCAGCCGCGCCCCCGGCCTGCCGGAGGCGCTCTCGGCGCAGGTGGTGGCCTTCGTGCAGAAGCTGCGCGGCGGCGATTTCTTCAAGCTGCCGGGCGTCGCGGAGACGATCGACTGGGCCAACGCGCTGCGCGCCCTGGACGCCACCGAGCTGGAGCCGGTGCTGGTGGACGAGACCCTGGGCGCGCTTCTGAAGTACCAGGACGACATCGCCAAGCTGCGCGGTGCCGAGACGGCGAGGCTGGTGGAGGCGGTGAAGCAGCCCCCCGCCCCGGCTATGCCCTTCTGATGCCCGGAGCGGTGACGGGCCGCCTTCCGGCATGAGCGGCGCGCCGCCCGCCGGCGCGCTGGCCGCCAACCTGCTCGGCTTCGGCCGGCTGCTGCGGCGCGCCGGCCTGCCGATCGGCCCGGCCGAGATGCTGGCCGGCGCCGAGGCGCTGACCCGCATCGACCTCGCCGACCGCCGGCAGGCCCAGGCGGCGCTGCGCGCCACGCTGGTGCACCGGCACGAGCACCAGCACCTGTTCGACCACGCCTTCCGCCTCTGGTGGCGAGACCCGGAGGCCGGCCGCCACGCCGCCGCCATGGACGCGCTGAGCCAGGGCCAGCCGCCGCCCAAGCCGCCACCGGGTGGCCGCAGGCTGGCCGAGGCGCTGGGCGGCCAGGCCCCGCCGCCGCTGCCGCCGCAGAAGCCCGAGCGGGAGGTCGATGCCAGCCTGACGGTGAGCGCCAGCGAGGCACTCGCAAAAATGGATTTCGAGGCGATGGGCGCGGCCGAGCTGGCAGCGGCGCGGCAGGAGATCCGCCGCCTCGCCCTGCCGCTCGACAAGCGGCCGACACGCCGCTTCCGCCCCGACCCCGCCGGGCCGCGCGCCGACCTGCGCGCCACGCTGCGCCACGCCATGCGCCAGGGCGGCGAGGTCTCGGCGCTGCACCGCTCCCGCCGGGTGGAGCGGCCGCCGCCGCTGGTGGCGATCTGCGACATCTCCGGCAGCATGGCGCGCTACGCCCAGGTGCTGCTGCACTTCCTGCACGCCGTGACCAACGACCGGGACCGCGTCTCCACCTTCCTGTTCGGCACCCGGCTGACCAACATCACCCGCCCGCTCCGGCACCGCGACGCCGAGGTGGCCTTCGAGATGGTCAGCCACCTGGTGCCGGACTGGTCGGGCGGCACCCGCATCGGCGAGGCGCTCGACCTGTTCAACCGGCAATGGGGCCGCCGCGTGCTGGGCCAGGGCGCCGTGGTGCTGCTGATCACCGACGGGCTGGAGCGCGGCGACGCGGCCGACCTCGCCCGCCTCGCCGCCGCCACCGAGCGGCTGCGCCATTCCTGCCGCCGGCTGATCTGGCTGAACCCGCTGCTGCGCTACAGCGGCTTCCAGCCCCGCTCGCAGGGCATACGCACCATGCTCCCCCTGGTGCATGAGCACCGCCCGGTCCACAACATTGAAAGCCTGCGCGCGCTGGTGCGGACCCTCTCCGGCCCCGCGCCACGCCAGCCCATGGGCCAACCTGTCGGAGGATCACGATGAGCGACCAGGAAGACATCCTCGCCACCGCCGCCGGCTGGCTGGCCGAGGGCGAGACGGTGGCGCTGGCCACCGTGGTGGAGACCTGGGGCAGCTCGCCCCGCCCTGCCGGCTCCAACCTCGCCGTCACCGCCTCCGGCCGGATGGCGGGCAGCGTCTCGGGCGGCTGCATCGAGGGCGCGGTGGCCGAGGCCGCCCGCAAGACGATGGCCGAGGGCACGCCGCAGCTGCTCGATTTCGGCATCAGCGACGAGCGCGCCTGGGAGGTGGGGCTGGCCTGCGGCGGCAAGCTGAAGGTCTTCGTCGAGAAGCTCGAGGGGGAGCGGGTGGCGTGA
>NZ_JCACVY010000310.1:0-2861 GCF_058833935.1 Roseomonas sp. TS2
GGTGATGGCGGGCGGCGTGCTCTCCGCCATCTTCGGGCCGGAACTGGTGAAGCACAGCCGCGACATGCTGGCGCCCTTCCTGTTCCTCGGCACCTACCTGATCCTGGCGCTGCTGCCGCTGGTCTGCCTGGCGCTGCTCTCCCGCGCGAAGCTGCCGCCGGCCCCGCCGCGGCCCAAGGTGGCGACGCCGATCGGCGAGATCCTGGCCCGCCCGGCCTTCCTCACCGCCGCCATCACCGGCGCGGTGGCCTATGGCACGATGAACCTGGTGATGACCTCGACGCCGCTGGAGATGATGCTCTGCGGCTTCGGCGTCGGTGCCAGCGCCACGGTCATCCAGCTGCACGCCGTCTCGATGTTCGCGCCCGGATTCGTCACGGGGCGGCTGATCGCCCGCTTCGGCGTGCGGCGGATCATCGCGGCGGGGGCGCTGCTGAACCTGTTCTGCGTCGCCGTGGCGCTGTCGGGGCGGGAGTTCGGCCATTTCAGCGTGGCGCTGATGCTGCTGGGGCTGGGCTGGAACTTCATGTTCGTCGGCGCCACCAGCCTGCTGGCCGAGGCGCACCGGCCGGAGGAGCGGGTGCGTGCCCAGGCGGCCAACGACTTCATCGTCTTCGGCACGGTGGCGTGCACCGCCTTCGCCTCCGGCGCCATCCATGCCCAGGCGGGCTGGATGGTGCTGAACCTGGCGCTGCTGCCCGCCGTCGGCCTGGCGCTGCTGCTGGTGCTGCTGCAGGCCCGCCGCCCGAGCGCCGCCTGAGCAGGCGGCCGGCGGCGCAAAAAAAGCCCGGGAGGCTTCCCGGGCTTTTTTCATGCCATGGCGGCGGGGAAGGGGGAGGGCCTAGAGCAGATCGCGAGCAGGCTGCTTCCCCTGATCGCGTGAAGATGCTCGCGAAAACAATGAGCTAGAGCCTTTTCCGTGAGCCAGTACGAACGGAAAAGGCTCTAGCGCCCCGGCCCGCCGCCCGGCGCCGTCTCCGAGCCGAGGCCACCGGCGCCGACGCGCCCGATATTGCCGAACAGCGCCTGCAGCACCGTGCGCTCCGTGCCCGGCACGGGGGTGGTGCGGCCCACCATGTCCACGCTGCGCATGTCGTCCTGGCCCACCTCGCGGATGTCGCGCAGCGTGCCGCCCTCGTCGAAGCGCATGGCGATGACGCGGCGGTCCTCGACGGTGAAGTGGCTGGCCGGGCGCATCCGCGTCACCGAGCTGATGTAGTACCACATGTTCCGGTCGAAGGTGCCGGTGGCGGTGGGGGAGCCGAGCAGGGCCTGCACATCGGCCTGGGTCTGCACGCCCGGGGTGAGCTGCGCCAGCAGCTCCGGGTCGGCGCGGTTGCCGCGCTGCACCGGCGGCGCCTCGAAGACCGAGCAGCCGGCGGCGGGCAGGGCCAGGATGAGCGCGAGCAGCGCGGCGCGGGCCTTGCCGGCCGGCCGCGGGCGGAACATGCTGCGGGTGGTGTCGCTGCTGGTCACGTCGCTGTTCACGGGGCGCCCCAATTCCTCTCGGCCTTCGCCCCGCGCGGCACCCGCCGGCGGGCCGGTCGGATTGACCAATGCGGGGTTGCGGTCCATCTGCACGGTCGATTGCCACCGCCCCGCATCGGGGTCAACCGGCCTGTGCCGCCCGGGGAACCGACCCGGGGTTTCGCCCAGGGTTTCGAAGGAGCCTGTCCCGACCATGGCCTTGTTCGGCCTGTTCCGCCGCAAGCCGCATGAGCGGCAGGGATTCGAGCTGTACGGCGCCGCCGTGCGGGCGGCGCGCCACCCCGTCTTCTTCGCGCATTATGGCGTGCCGGACACGCTGGATGGGCGCTTCGACCTGATCGGCCTGCAGGTGGCGCTGCTGATCCGCCGCCTGCACCGCGACGCCGACCGGCGTGGCGCCGTGCTGGCCCAGGCGGTGTTCGACGCCATGTTCGCCGACATGGATTTCAACCTGCGCGAGATGGGGGTGGGCGACATGTCCATCGCCAAGCGGGTGAAGAACATGTGGGAGGCCTTCCACGGCCGCGCCCGCGCCTATGAGGCGCCGCTGGAGGCGCGCGACGCGGCGGCGCTGGCCGCCGCCCTGGCGCGCAACGTTTGGCGTGGCGCGGTGGCGGAGGACGCGCCGGCGCCGCGCGCGCTGGCCGCCCTGGCCCTGGCCACCGACGACGCCCTGGCCGCGCAGGGGCTGGATGCCCTGCTGCGGGGCCAGGTCACCTTCCCCCCGCCCCGGGACGAGATCCCGCAGTGAACGCAGGAGGCCGCATGACCGACCAGCCCCTGGAATTCTCCCGCACCCTGCCCTGGGTCGCGGTCGGCCCCGAAGGGCGCCGCCAGACCGTGCGTGCCACCGAGGCGGAGTGCGCCGCGCTGGCGCGCCGCTTCGGCATCCCCGCCGTCAACGCGCTTGGCGCCGAGCTGGAGCTGCGGGTGGAGGGTGGTGGCGCCATCCGCGCGCGGGGGCGGCTGCGGGCCTCCGTGGTGCAATCCTGCGTCGTCACGCTGGAGCCGGTGACGCAGGCGCTGGATGAGGCGGTGGATTTGCGCTTCCTGCCCTCCGGCAAGGAGCCGTCGGACGAGGACCCGGACGGGCCGGACGAGATTCCCACCGAGCGCGGCGTTATGGAACTGGGCGAGGCGCTGGCGGAGCAGCTCTCCCTGGCGCTCGACCCCTATCCGCGTGCCCCGGGCGCCACCCTGCCGGCCCTGGATGCGGCGGAGGAGGCGGATGAGCCGGCGCCGCAGCGGCCCAACCCCTTCGCCGTGCTCAAGGGCGGCAAGCCTTGAGCGTGGCGCGAGAGGGTTGCGTTTCAACCCTCTCGAAGCCTGCGTAACAACGGCGTATCAAGACTGGCGGCGGCATTGGCCCGCCT
>NZ_JCACVY010000311.1:0-2827 GCF_058833935.1 Roseomonas sp. TS2
GCGCCCCGGAGCCGCGCTGATGACGGTGGTGGCGCGGGCCACGCAGCTCGGACGCCTCGAGCGCGCCGTCGGCATTGGCATCGGCGGCGCGGAACATCGCCACCGCGATCGGCTGCACCTCCTGCATCGTCACGCGCCCGTCGCGGTTGGCGTCGGCGGCCCGGAAGATGGCATCCATGCGGCCTTCCATGGCGTTGCGGACGCGCTCCGGCATGGGGCG
The DNA here is from genome assembly GCF_058833935.1 of Roseomonas sp. TS2. NCBI lineage: Bacteria > Pseudomonadati > Pseudomonadota > Alphaproteobacteria > Acetobacterales > Roseomonadaceae > Roseomonas > Roseomonas sp. TS2. Next base: position 221 of record NZ_JCACVY010000311.1, read on the forward strand.
GCGCTCGCCACCCGGCGCATGGGCGGCGCGGCGCGCCTGCAGGTAGTCGCGCACTTCGTTGCGTTCCAGCGCAGCATCGTTGTTGGCATCCGCCTCGGCGAAGCGGGCGGAGAGGAAGTTCAGCCCCTCCGTTTCGCTGACGCGGCCATCGCGGTCGGCATCGGCCTGCTGCAGCATCCGGGCCGGGCCACCGTGGCGCGGACCGCCTTGGCCCGGCTGCTGCGCCAGGGCCGGAAGGGCGGCGGCGGCCAGCGCGGCGCCGAACAGGCCCATGGCAAGCTTGGAAGTCATCGTGGCTCTCCCCTCGGGATGGGCGGCGAACAGCGCCGCATGAGGAGAGAGATGGGAGGGGAATGTTACGGGCGCATTGCGCCCTCCCCCTACGCCCGTGATGAAGTGTGACGGAAGCCGGCGCTCAGCGCGCCGGCCGGGCCGGGTTGCGCCGCGCCGGCCTGCGCTCGGGCGTGGCGCGCACGCGGCTGCCGCCATCGCCCTGCTCGATCACCGTGGCCGTGGCGCGGCGGGCCACCGAAAGCCGCCCGGCGCTGCGGGCCGGCGCGGACTGGCGCGCCACCCGCGCCGCCGCCTTCTGCGTCGGCGCAGGCGTGGCACGCCGCGCCACGGCCGCCGTGGCGGCGCGTGCCGGCACCGCACGGGCCGGGGCCACGCGGCTGGGCACGGCCCTGCCGGCGACGCCCCGGCCGGGCATGGCGCGGGCCTGGGCCGTCCCGCGCACCCGGCGCAGCGCCGTGGCCGCCGCCGTGCCGCCCACCGCGGCCATGGCCAGGGAGGCCGCCGGCGCGGATTGCGAGGCCATCGCGCCGTAGCCGCCGCCCACCCCCATCTGCGCGAAGCCGCGCTCCAGCAGCGCCGCCGCGTGACGGTCGCGCTCCACCCAGGAGCTGCCGCCGAACACCGCGACGATCAGCCGCACATTGTCGCGCCGCGCGCTGCTGACGATGTTGAAGCCGCTGGCGTTGATGTAGCCGGTCTTGATGCCGTCCACGCCCTCATACTCGTCGAGCATGCGGTTGTGGTTGCGCAGGGCGATGGTGCCCATGCGGTGCACGCGGGTGCCGAAGTAATGGTAGCGCTCGGGGAAGTCCCGCTGCAGGCGGCGGCCAAGGGTGGCCATGTCGTGCGCGGTGGTGATCTGCTCCACATCCGGCAGGCCGGAGGCGTTGCGGAAGGTGGTGGAGGTCATGCCGATGGCGCGGGCGCGCAGCGTCATCATCTGCGCGAAGCGCGCCTCGCTGCCGCCGCCCAGCGTCTCGCCCAGCAGCGAGGCGACATCGTTGGCGGATTTGGTGACGAGAGCGTAGATGGCGTTCTCCACCGTCAGGCTGCGCCCGGGCGGCAGGCCGAGCTTGGAGGGCGGCCGGCTGGCGGCGGTCTCCGTCATGTAGAGCCGCTGGTCGAGCTGCAGCTCGCCGGAGCGCAGCGCCTCGAAGACCATGTAGAGCGTCATCATCTTGGTCAGCGAGGCCGGATGGCGCGGTGCGTCGGCATTGGCGCCGAACAGGACCTGGCCGGTGCCCGGCTCGATCACCACCGCCGCATAGCGGGCACTGCCGATCTGTGCCTGCGCCGCCCCCGGAAGGGTGGCGGCAAAAAAAGCCGATGCGGCCAGCAAGCCGAGCCGGCGCATCGCGCGGACAAGTGACATGTCCATCCCCCGAAATGGCCTCACCCCCCAGTGAGGTGCCACATACTAGGCGGGGGCTCGCGGCGCTGTCATCGAGAACTCATGAGGAACATGCCCTTTCAACAAGGGCTTAACCCCTTTCGTTTATGCGCTGTCCCATGAACGGAACGGCGCCTTCCCGAGCCTTCCCCGAGAGTGTTTCACGCTGGTTGCTGCACCGCAAAAATTTTACTGGACTCCCCTGAAATTCGTTGCCATACCGCCCAAATGCTGCGGTGCAACAAAACCCGGCTGCCGACCTGGACCTCGTTTCGGGCGGGTCTTGAGGCCTACCGGAACCAGCGTTCCCTTCCCCTGCGGAGGAAGCGCGCGAGACCGAGGAGGAACATTGAATGGCCAATGAGCCCAAGGTGACGAAGCTGAACACGAAGCCGTCGTCACCCAAGGACAAGGCGATCGAAGCGGTGGTGGAGAATGTTTCCGCCATCGCCGAGACGGCGGCGGATGCGGCTCCGGCGCCGGCGAGCGAGCCGGCGCAGGCGCTGGCGAGCGTGACCAAGGACAGCGCGGCACAGACCCGCACGGCGATGGAGAAGACGATGGACCAGACGACCCGTTCGACCGAAGGCCTCTACAAGGCCACCGAGGATGCCATGGAGTTCGGCCGTGGCAACATGGAGGCCTTCAGCAAGGCCACCCAGGCCTATGTCAGCGGCCTGCAGGACCTGAGCAAGCAGGCCTTCGCGGTGATGCAGGCGATGAACGAGCACGCCATGCAGAACGCCAAGGCCGTGGCCTCCGCCAAGAGCCTGAAGGAGGCCGCCGAGCTGCAGACCACCTTCGCCAAGGCGCAGCTGGAGAAGTCCATGTCCGAGGCGACCCGCCTGAACGAGGCCGCCTTCAAGCTGGCCGAGCAGGCCTCCGCCCCGATCGCCGCGCGCATGACGCTGGCGATGGAGCGG
>NZ_JCACVY010000312.1:0-2760 GCF_058833935.1 Roseomonas sp. TS2
CGAGCGCCAGGCGGCCGATGCGCTGCGCCTCGCCGCCGCGCTGGGCGAGCCCGCGGCCTCGCCGCTGCCCGTGCTGCTCGACCGCGCCGGGGCCGTGCTGCGCGAGGCGCAGGTCTCCGCGACCGACCGCGCCCTGCGCCTGCAGGCGGTGCGGGACAGCCGCGCGGCGCTGGCCGAGGCCGGCCAGGAGGCGGCCGCCCGTGGCCACCGCCTGGAGGCCTGGCGGTCGGAATGGCGCGCCGTGCTGGCGGCGCTGCACCGCCCGCAGGAGGAAGGGCCGCCGGAGGCCGCCGCCGCGCTGGATCTGCTGGGCCAGCTCGCGCCGCTGGTGCGGCAGGCAGGGACGCTGGCGGCGCGCCAGGAGGCGCTGCGGGCGGAGCTTGCGGCCTTCACCGCCGATGTCCGCGCCCTGTGCGCGGAGCTGGGCGAGGCCGAGCCGGCCGATGCCGTGGCGGCGGCCCGGCACCTCGCCGCCCGGCTGGAGGAGGAGCAGGCCCGGCTCTCCCGCCAGGAGGCGCTGCGCCAGCAGGCGGAGCTGGCCGCCCGCGCCGCCGCGGCGCAGGCGCGGGAGGCGGCGGCGCGGCGGGAGGAGCTGCACGCCGCCCTGGCCGAGGCCGGCGCCACGGATCTCGAGACCGCCTTGCAGCGGCTGGAGGCCTCGGCCGAGCGGGCGCGCCAGCAGGCGGCGCGGGCGGCGGCGCTGGAGGAGATCCTTGCCGGCCATGACGGGCTGGAGCTGGCGGCCCTGCAGGCGGAACAGGCCGCCCACCCGCCCGAGATGCTGGAGGCCGCCCTGCGGGCGGCCGAGGAGGCCGGCGCCGCCGCCGGGCGCGCCGCCGAGGAGGCCGCGGAGGCGCGCGCCCATGCCGGGGCGGAGCTCGAGCGGCTCGGCGCCGATGGCGCGGCGCGGGAGGCGGCGGCGGACGAGCAGGCGGCGCTGGCCCGCCTCGGCCATGTGCTGGAGGAGGCGGTGCTGCTGCAGGCCGCCCGCTCCCTGCTCGGCGCGGCGATGGAGCGGGTGCAGGAGGCGGGCGACGATGCCCGGCTGCGCCGCATCGGCGATGTCTTCGCCGAACTGACGGAGGGTGCCTATCCGGCCCTGGCCGCGCGGGAGGACGAGAAGGGCATCGCCCACCTGCTGGTGCGCCGCGCCACGCCGGAGGGCGAGGAGACGGGGGTGGAGGCGCTGTCCGAGGGCACGCGGGACCAGCTCTTCCTGGCGCTGCGGCTGGTGGCGATCGAGGACCATGTGGCGGCCGCCACGCCGCTGCCCTTCCTCGGCGACGACATCCTGCAGAGCTTCGACGATGGCCGCGCCGCCGCGGCCTTCCACGCGCTGCGCCGCTTCAGCGGCACCACCCAGGTGATCCTGCTGACCCACCACCGGCATCTCGTCGAGCTGGCCGGGCGCGCCTTGCCGGCGGGCGCGCTGCATGTGCAGGCCCTGCCGGGCTGAAGCCGCCGGCCGCAGCGCCCCGGCTCAGCCGGCGCCGGCGATGCGGTGGAGGTGTGGCATCCCGACCTCGCGGGTCGAGAGGCAGCCCAGCAGCGCCAGGTTGCGGTCCACCTCCTGCGCCAGGATGTCGATGCCGTGCCGCACCCCCGCCTCGCCGCCCACTGCGGCGGCGTAGAGGAAGGGCCGGCCGACGAAGACGAAATCCGCCCCCAGGGCCAGCGCCTTCAGCACGTCCGAGCCACGGCGGATGCCGCCATCCATCATCACCACCATGCCGCCCGCGGCGGCGCGGATCTCCGGCAGGGCGCGCAGGGCGGAGATGGCGCCGTCGAGCTGCCGCCCGCCATGGTTGGAGACGATGACGCCGTCGATCCCCTCCTCCGCCGCACGGCGCGCATCCTCGGCGCGCAGGATGCCCTTCACCACCAGCCGGCCCTTCCACTGCCGCCGGATGCCGGCCACATGGGTCCAGTTCAGGTGGTCGCGCGCGCCGAAATCCCGCTCCACATGCCGCGCGATGATGGGGGCGCCGCGCTCGGCGTAGTTGTTCTCGAAATGCGGCATGCCGTGGCGGTGCAGGGTGCGCCACAGCGTGTCCCACAGCCAGAGCGGGCGGGTGGCGCCGTCCCAGGCCAGACGCAGCGAGGGCTTCAGCGGGGTGGAGAAGCCGGTGCGGATGTTGTTCTCGCGGTTGCCCATGGTGGTGGTGTCCACCGTCAGCACCAGCGTGCCGAAGCCGGCCGCCGCCACGCGCGCGACGAGCCGGGCGATGCGCGCCTCGTCGCCCGGCAGGTAGGCCTGGAACCAGCTGCCCGGCGCCGCGTGCGCCACCTCCTCCATCGGGATGAGGGAGGAGCCGCTCATCACCATCGGGATGCCGGCGGCGGCCGCCGCGCGCGCCAGCACCAGGTCGCCGCGATAGGCCATGATGGCGCTGATACCCATCGGCGCGATGCCGAAGGGCGCGCTGTACGCCTGGCCGAAGAGCGAGGTGGCGATGCTGCGCCGCGAGACATCGATCAGGTAGCGCGGGCGGAAGGCCCATTCGGCGAAGGCGTCGCGGTTGTCGCGGTAGGCGGCGTTGGTCTCCGCCGCGCCGGCGATGTAGCCGAAGAGCGGCCGCGGCAGCTTGCGGCGCGCCGCCGGCTCGAAATCGTCCAGCGCCAGGATCGGCCGCAGCCGCCGCGGCGTCGTGCTGCCGACGGCGCGGTACATCGCCTTGGGCGGCGGCGGCACCGCGACGGTGGGCGGGCCGTTGGCGCCTTCGTTCACGGCGCGGGCTCCTTGCCCGGCGGGAGGGGGCG
>NZ_JCACVY010000313.1:0-2759 GCF_058833935.1 Roseomonas sp. TS2
GCCCGGTGCGCATGGTCGTGCCCTACCCGCCCGGCGGCTCCACCGACCTGCTGACCCGCCTGCTCTGCGAGCGGCTGTCGCAGAAGCTCGGCCAGAACTTCGTGGTGGAGAACCGCCCCGGCGCCGGCGGCAACATCGGCATGGACGCCGTGGCCAAGGCCACGCCCGACGGCTACACCTTCGGCGCCGCCACGATCGGGCATTTCTCGATCAACCAGTATCTCTACAGCCGCATGCCGTGGGACATCGACCGGGACTTCATCCCCGTCTCCCTCACCTGGGAATTCCCCAACGTGGTGGTGGTCTCCAGCCAGCACGTGCCGGCGAAGACGCTGCAGGAATTCATCGACTGGGTGCGCAAGCAGCCCAACGGCGTCTCCTACGGCTCGCCCGGCGTCGGCACCACGCCGCACCTCTCGGGCGAGATCTTCCGCAACCGGCTGAAGCTGGATGCCACCCACGTCCCCTTCCGCGGCGCGGCGCAGACCATCCCGGCCATGCTCTCGGGCGACGTCACCTTCGCCATCGACAATCTCGCCTCCTACGTGCCGGTGATCCAGGAAGGGCGGATGCGGGCGCTGGCCGTGACCGGCGCCCAGCGCTGGCCGACCCTGCCCGACGTGCCGACCATGGCCGAGGCGGGGATGGAGGATTTCGTCATCACCTCCTGGGGCGCCTTCGTGGCGCCCGCCGGCACGCCGCGCCCGATCGTCGACAAGATGAACGCGGCGCTGCGCGAGATCGCCGCCGACGAGGCGCTGAAGCAGCGCTTCCTGCAGGCCGGCGGCACGCCGCTCTGGTCCACGCCGGAGGACGCCATCGCCCGCGGCAAGGCGGAGCGGCCGATGTGGCAGGACGCCGTGAAGTCCTCCGGCGCCCGGGCGGACTGAAGCGGCGCCCCGCCCCCGCCTCCTGGCGCGCCATGCGCCGGGGGCGGGGCAGGAACATCCGGCCTTGGCGCGGGGCCGGCGCGGCGCCATACCCCGGGGCATGGCGCAGGACCTCACCTCCCCCGCCGGGCGGCGCGCCGCCTGGCTCAACAGCCTGTTCGTCGACCACGCCGTGCTGCGGCTGGCCTGGCGCAACTGGGGCGTGGTGGCGCCCGGCCGCCTCTACCGCTCCAACCACCCCAGCCCCTTCCAGATGCGGCTGGCGGTGAAGGGCACGGGCATCCGCAGCATCATCAACCTGCGCGGCCACCGGGAGAGCTGCGGCTCCGACGCGCTCGGCCGCGCCATGGCGGCGGAGCTCGGGCTGGAGCATGTGGATGCGCCGCTGGAATCGCGCGGCGCCCCGCACAAGGACCGCATGCTGCGGCTGGCGGAGATCTTCGCCCGCCTGCCGGAGCCGATCCTGATCCACTGCAAATCCGGCGCCGACCGCACCGGGCTGGCCGCCGGCCTCTGGCTGCTGCTGCAGGGGGAGAGCGTGGAGGTGGCGATGCGCCAGCTCTCCTGGCGGCATGGCCATGTCTCGGCCAGCAAGACCGGCATCCTCGATGCCTTCTTCCGCGAATACGCCCGCTTCCTGAGCGCCCACGGCCCCAAGCCCTTCCTGGACTGGGTGCGCGAGGATTACGACGAGGACGCGCTGCGCGCCGCCTTCCGCAGCCGCGCCTGGGCGGACCGGCTGGTGGACGGCATCCTGCGCCGGGAGTGAGGCGGCCGGCCGCGGCTCAGCGGCCGGCGGGCGGCACCGGGCAGGCGAGGTCGCCTTCCCCGCAGTTCAGGTAGGCCTGGAGCGCCTCCAGCCGCTGCCGCGTCAGCCCCAGCAGGCATCCGGACTGCGCCGCCGGGTGGAAGGAGCCGCCGCGCGAACCGGCGGTGGCGAAGGCGCATTCCGCGTCCCGGAAGCGGAGCCAGGCCCGCTGCGCCTCGGTCAGCGGGGCGCGCAGCGGCGAATCCGCGCCCAGCCGGGCGATGAGGGCGCGGTAGGCCGCGTTCAGCGCCAGGTCGGCCTCGCCGAGTTCCCGGGCAAGGCAGGCATTCATCCCCGCCTGCGTCTCCTCCGCGCCGCAGGCCGGCGCGGCGCGCGCCGGGCCGGGCACGGCCAGCGCCAGCAGCAGCGCCGCCAGCCCCGTGGTGGCCGGGATACGCCGGGCCCGCATCATGCCGTCTCCACGCTGAAGGCCTGGGTCCGCACCATGCGGGCATAGAGCCCGTCCCGCGCCATCAGCTCGGCATGGCGGCCCTGCTCCACGGCGCGGCCCTCCCGCATCACCACAATGCGGTCCGCCTGCTGCACGGTGGAAAGGCGGTGCGCCACCACCAGCGTGGTGCGCCCGGCCCGCAGCCGCTCCAGCGCGCGGCCGATGGCGGCCTCGTTCTCGGCGTCCAGCGCGCTGGTGGCCTCGTCCAGCAGCAGCACGCGCGGGTTGCGCAGCAGGGCACGGGCCAGCGCGATGCGCTGCCGCTGCCCGCCCGAGAGGCGCGAGCCGCCCGGCCCCAGCACCGTGTCGTAGCCGCGCGGCAGGGCGGTGATGAAGTCGTGCGCCGCGGCGGCGCGGGCCGCCTCCTCCACCGCCGCGCGGCCGGCGCCGGGGTGGCCATAGGCGATGTTGGCCAGCGCCGTGTCGTCGAAGAGCACCGCCTCCTGCCCGACATAGGCGATGGCGGCGCGCAGCGAGGCCAGGGTGACGTCGCGGATGTCGGCGCCGTCGAGCAGGATGCGGCCCTCGGTCGCGTCGTAGAGGCGCGGCAGCAGGGTCAGCGCGGTGGACTTGCCGGCGCCGGAGGGGCCGACCAGCGCCACGGTCTGCC
>NZ_JCACVY010000314.1:0-2699 GCF_058833935.1 Roseomonas sp. TS2
TGCTGGTAGGGGTGCGGCGTGTGGCTGGCGACCGAGAAGCGCACGGCGCCGCAGCGGCAGGAGCCTTCCAGGGTGATCGGCATGGGCTTGGTCCTCCTGCCGGGGGCAACGCCCTCCAGGGGGGGAGGGTTCCTGGAAGCGGCGCCCTCGGCACCGTGCCCCCGCCAAGCCTCTTGCCGATGCGGCGCGCGATCCGTATTCCTGCGCGCTCAGGCTGGCGCAGCAGAGGGAACCCCATGGCCGAGGTGAATCACGAGATCGACTTCGTCGAGGTGAAGTCCGAGGACATCCTCGCCGAGCGCACCCATGGCTGGGACATGTTCACGAAGGCCACCAAGTGGGGCATCGGCGCCGTCATCGTGCTGCTGCTCTTCCTCTACGTCTTCTGGGGCTGAGGCCCCGCCCCGCCGGCGTCCTGTGGCCGGCGGCGGGAGGAAAGCGAAAAAAAAGGCGGGCCGCTCCGGCGGCCCGCCTTTTTTCATGCGTGTGTCACGCCCGCCGGGCGGGCCGGAGGCGGGGGGAGCGAACCCCCCGCGCCCGCTTCAGCCGACGATCTCGGTGCCGGCGAAGAAGAAGGAGACCTCGCGGGCCGCGGCCTCGGGGCCGTCGGAGCCGTGCACGCTGTTCGCCTCGATGCTCTCGGCGAACTCCTTGCGGATGGTGCCCTCGGCGGCGTTGGCCGGGTTGGTGGCGCCCATGATCTCGCGGTTGGCGGCGATCGCGTTCTCGCCTTCCAGGACCTGCACCACCACCGGGCCGGAGGTCATGAAGGCCACCAGGTCGTTGTAGAAGGGGCGGGCCTTGTGCTCGGCGTAGAAGGCGCCGGCCTGCGCCTGGGAGAGCTGGATGCGCTTCTGCGCGACGATGCGCAGGCCCTTCTCCTCGAACTTGGCGTTGATCTTGCCGGTCAGGTTGCGGCGGGTGGCGTCCGGCTTGATGATCGACAGGGTGCGCTCGGTGGCCATGGGAATGTCCTCACGGATAGGGGGCGGTTGCCGCCGCCGGATAGGCGGGCTGGCCGATCGGCGCAAGGGGCCATGGCCCGGCGCGGGCATGGGCGCCGGCATGGGCATGGGCATGGGCGCCGCCCCTCGGCAGTTCCTCCCCGGCGCAACCCCGGCCGCGCCCGGGCTTTAACCGCCCGCCTCCCCGGCGGGAGCGCTTGGGGGAGGCCCGGCATGCCGCGCAAGACCGTTTCACTGCTCATCCTGGCGGGCGCGCTGCTGCTGCTGCTCTGGATGATGCCGGAGGTGCCGCTGCTGGTCTTCGCAGCGGCGCTGCTCGGCGTCTTCCTGCATGCGGGGGCGCGGCTGCTGCGCCGGGTGCTGCCGGTGCCGCACGGCGCGGCGGTGGGGCTGTTCCTGCTGCTGCTGCTGCTGCTCGCCGCCGGCATCGGCATGCTGGCGGCGCAGCCGATCGCCGAGCAGCTCAACGAGTTGTGGCGCCAGGTGCCCGCCGCCACCCGGCGCCTGACCGACATGCTCTCCCGCTACAGCTGGGGGCAGGAGATCCTGCAGCGCCTGCAGCCCGGCAACATGGAGCTGCCGGCGGGCGGCAGCAGCACCGCCTTCTCGGCGCTGAACACCACCTTCGGCGCCCTGGCCAACGTGGTGCTGGTGGCCTTCCTCGGCCTCTACTTCGCGCTGGACCCGAAGCTCTACCGGCGCGGCATCGAGGCGCTGGTGGCGCCCTCGCTGCGCCCGCGCGCGCGGCAGGTGTGCGAGGAGGCCGCCGCCACGCTGCGCGGCTGGCTCGGCGCGCAGATGGTCTCGATGGCGGTGGTGGGCATGCTCACCGGCCTCGGCCTGTGGCTGATCGGCATTCCGCTGGCGCTGGTGCTGGGCCTCATCGCCGCGCTGCTGGCCTTCATCCCCACCCTCGGCCCGGTGCTGGCGGCGGTGCCGGCGGTGCTGCTCGGCCTGTCCGAGGGCTTCTCCGGCGCGTTCTCCGTCATCGGCGTCTATCTCGTGGTGCAGTCGGTCGAGAGCTACCTGATCACCCCCTATGTGCAGAAGCGCAGCGTGGACCTGCCGGAGGCCGCCACCATCATCGCCCTGGTGGCCTTCGGGCTGATGTTCGGCTTCCTCGGCATGCTGCTGGCGACGCCGATGGCGGCGCTGCTGCTGATGCTGGTGCGCCGCCTCTATGTCGAGGACTACCTGGAGCACGAGCCGGCGGAGGAGCAGCTGGTGCAGCGGCCGGTGATCCTGCGGAGCTGAGGCGCGCCGCGCTCAGCGGTAGACGATGCGGTAGTTCACCGTGAAGGTCAGGGTGGTGCTGTCGCCCTCCATCTCCGCCGTGAAGGCGGGGCCCACCTGGTCGCGGAACAGCGAGAGCGCCGCCGCGTCCAGCCAGCGGGAGCCGGAGCGGCCGGTGATCTGCACCGCCTCGATCCGCCCGTCCCGCGCCACGGTCACGCGCAGCACCACGGGGCCGTCCTCGCCGGCGGCGGCGGCCTGCGGCGGGTAGAAGCCGCGCGACTGCACCCAGGCCTGGAAGGCACGCCCCCAGTTCCGCCCCGGCCGCGCGCCGCTGACATGCGCCATCGCGGCGCTGCCGCTGTAGGCCGGCTGCCCCGGCGCCAGCGAGCGCTGCGGCACCGGCCCGATCGCCATGTCGAGCTGGCCGGGGCGGCCCGGCGCGGGGCGGGCCTGCGGCGCGGGGGCGATCGGCCGCGCCGCCTGCGGCCCCAGGCTCAG
>NZ_JCACVY010000315.1:0-2535 GCF_058833935.1 Roseomonas sp. TS2
CGCCCGCCCTGCTGCTGTCCCTGCCGGCCCTGGCGCAGGAGGAGGCGCCCGCGGTCAACACCGGCGACACCGCCTGGATGCTCACCAGCACCGCGCTGGTGCTGATGATGACCATCCCCGGCCTGGCGCTGTTCTATTCCGGCATGGTGCGGAAGAAGAACGTGCTGGCCACCATGATGCAGTCCTTCTTCCTGGCGGCGCTGTGCAGCGTCATCTGGATGGTGGCGGGCTACAGCCTGGCCTTCGGCGAGGGCGGCGCCTATATCGGCGACCTCTCCAAGCTGTTCCTCACCGGCGTGGCGCCCACATGGGATGCGCCCTTCACGCTCGGCAGCGGCGACGCGGCGGTGGCCTTCACCATCCCCGAGACCGTCTTCATCATGTTCCAGATGACCTTCGCCATCATCACCCCGGCGCTCGCCACGGGCGCGGTGGCGGACCGGATGAAGTTCTCGGCGCTCGTGCTGTTCACCGTGCTGTGGTCGCTGCTGATCTACAGCCCGATCGCCCACTGGGTGTGGCACCCGAATGGCTGGATCTTCGCCCTCGGCGCGCTGGACTTCGCCGGCGGCACGGTGGTGCACATCAACGCGGGCGTGGCCGGCCTGGTGGCCGCCATCGTCCTCGGCAAGCGCACCGGCCTCGGCTCCGAGAACATGTCGCCCTTCAACCTGGGCCTGGCCGTCATCGGCGCGGCGCTGCTGTGGGTGGGCTGGTTCGGCTTCAACGCCGGCTCGGCGGGCGCCGCCGGTGGCCGCGCGGGCATGGCCATGCTGGTGACGCAGGTGGCGGGCGCCGCCGGCGTGCTGGCCTGGGTGGCCGCCGAGTGGATGACCAAGGGCAAGCCCTCGGTGCTGGGCGCCATCTCCGGCGCCGTGGCGGGCCTCGTCGCCATCACCCCCGCCGCCGGCTTCGTGCTGCCGGTGCCGGCGCTGATCATCGGCCTGGTGGCGGGCCTCGCCGGCTTCTGGGGCGCCACCACGCTGAAGCACTGGTGCGGCTATGACGACAGCCTGGACGCCTTCGGCGTGCACGGCATCTGCGGCATCGTCGGCGCGCTGCTGGTGGGCGTCTTCGCCTATGGCCCGCTCTCGGCCACGCCGGGCGCGCCGGAGGGCATCTCCGGCTCCTTCGACCAGTTCCTGATCCAGGTCTACGCCACGGTCGCCACCTTCATCTTCACCGCGATCGGTACCTGGATCATCCTGAAGGTCGTGGACGTGGTGGTGGGCCTGCGCGTCACCGAGGAGGAGGAGCGCGAGGGCCTCGACGTCTCGCTGCACGGCGAGCGGCTCGGCTGAGCCATCTCGCCGCGCGCCACGCGCGGCCCGCGGAACCGGCGCCGGGGGAGCGATCCCCCGGCGTATTTTTTGCTTGTCTCATCCCGCAGGCGGTGGCGTGGCGGCGGAACGGCCCCTTATCGCCCACCACCCGGAGGCCGGCGTTCAGCCGCGCAGGCGGCGGTGGTTCTCCGTCACGGCGGTGTGCACGGGCCGCAGCGCCTGCTCCGCCATGGAGAGGCACAGCCCCGTCCAGGCGGCGCCGAAGCCCTGGGCGCGGCTCATGGCGCCCATCGCCCATTCCGCCTGCAGGCCGGCCACCGCCAGCGGGTTGGGCGTGCCGGTCGCGCGCAAAGTGGCGCGGTGCGCGGCCTCCATCTCGGCCATGCTGTACTCCAGGGCGCGCTGGCCCAGCGCCATGCCGCCCTGCGCCAGCGCAGCGCCGCCCGCCGAGAAGGCCAGCATCTTCTCCGGCACCATGCGCCCCACCTCGAGCAGGGTGGCCACCGGGCCGCGCCGGTGCGCCGCATCCGCCGAGAGGCGGTGGTCGATCACCTGCCGCGCCGCCTCCAGCGTGGTCATCACGGCATTGGCGTGGCGGGCGGCTCGCTGGCCGTGGGCGAAAGGATTGTTCATCGGAATGGCACTCCAGAAGGGAAAGGCCCTTGGTGCGCCATCCTAGCAGCTTCTTGTGCAGCGCAGCATCACTCTGGCTTGTAAGGCCGCGCCTCGCGGAGCTGCGGGTTGTCGAAGACCGGCGTGCGGTACTCGGCCAGCACGCGGCGCAGGGCGGCGGCCAGCTCCTGCTGCTCCTCCTCCGAGAGGAAGCGCCCGATCGGCACCCGGCGGCCGCGCTGCACCAGCGCCAACCCCTGCCGCTCGCTCCATTCCACCCGCGCCCAGTAGGGGTCGAGCACGGCGCGCTCCCAGCGGCCGGTGCCGTCGCGCCGCTGCACCAGGAGGTGTTGCCGGGTGAGCGAGACCACCTCCCGCGCCCGCCCCGACCAGCGGTGGTGCAGCGCCACCAGCGCCAGCGCGCCGGCCACCTCCAGCCCCAGGAAGGGCAGCACCGGCCAGGCGCCCATCAGCACGAAGGCGATGCCGCCGCCGAGCGACCAGAGCAGGCCGAGCCCCAGCATCACCACGAAGCCGCGCGGCCGGAAGCTGCGGGGCGGCGTGCTGATCGCCTCGAACAGGACCGGCTCGGCGGGGATCGGCTCGGGGATTGCGGGCATCGCGCCCAAACATAGGCTGG
>NZ_JCACVY010000316.1:0-2530 GCF_058833935.1 Roseomonas sp. TS2
CGCCGGCACGGGCGCCGGCACGGGCGCCGGCACGGGCGCCGGCACGGGCGCCGGCACGGGCGCCGAGGCGGCGTTGCCGGTGCAGGCCATCCGTGTCTCGCTGCCGGTGCTGGACGATCTGATGACGCTGGCCTCCGAGCTGGTGCTGGTGCGCAACCAGCTGCTGCAGGTGGCGCGCAGCCAGGGCGACAGCGCCTTCTCGGCGCCGCTGCAGCGCCTCTCCCGCATCACCTCCGAGCTGCAGGAGGGGGTGATGAAGACGCGCATGCAGCCCGTCTCCGCCGCATGGTCGAAGCTGCCGCGGCTGGTGCGCGACCTCGGCCAGGAGCTGGGCAAGCGGATCGAGCTGGTGATGACCGGCGGCGAGACGGAGCTCGACCGCCAGGTGCTGGAGCTGATCCGCGACCCGCTGACCCACATGGTGCGCAACTGCGCCGACCATGGGCTGGAGGGGCCGGAGGAGCGCCGCCGCGCCGGCAAGCCGGAGGCGGGCCGCATCCTGCTCTCCGCCCGGCAGGAGGGCGGCCGCATCCTGATCCAGATCGCCGATGACGGGCGCGGGCTGGATCTCGACCGGGTGCGCCGCCGCGCGCTGGAGCGCGGCCTCGTCACCGAGGCGGCGCTGGCCGGCATGGACGATGCGGATGTGGCGCGCTTCGTCTTCCGCCCCGGCTTCTCCACCGCCGAGGCGGTCACCGCCGTCTCCGGCCGCGGCGTCGGCATGGATGTGGTGCGCACCAACATCGAGCGCATCGGCGGCAGCGTCGACCTGCGCAGCAGCGCCGGCCGCGGCACCACCCTGACCATCCGCATCCCGCTCACCCTGGCCATCATCTCCGGCCTCATCGTCCAGGCCGAGGCGGAGCGCTTCGCGGTGCCGCAGGCGGCGGTGGTGGAGCTGGTCCGCGTCGGGCCGGGCGGCGCCACGCTGGAGTGGGTGAACGTGGCGCCGGTGCTGCGGCTGCGCGGCCAGCTGCTGCCGCTGGTGCCGCTCGGCGCGCTGCTCGGCCTCGCCCCCGCCTTGGAGGCGGGCGCGGCGGTGGAGGGGTTCGTCGCCGTGCTGCAGGCCGATGCCGGGCGCTTCGGCCTGCTCGTCGATGGCGTGTTTGACACGGAGGAGATCGTGGTGAAGCCCGTCGCGCCGATCCTGCGCGACCTCGCGGCCTTCTCCGGCAACACCATCCTGGGCGATGGCGGCGTCATCATGATCCTTGACCCGGGCGGCGTGGCGCGGCTGGCCGGTCTCAGCCTCGGCCGCGCCGGAGAGGCCGAGGCCGAGGGCGCCGCCGAGAGCACGGACACGGCGCAGCTGCTGCTGTTCCGCGCCGGCGGCCAGCCCACCCCCCTCGCCGTGCCGCTCGGCCTGGTGGCGCGGCTCGAGGCGCTGCCGGCGGAGAGCATCGAGCTCGTGGGCGAGGGCCCGGCGGTGCAGTATCGCGGGCGGCTGATGCCGCTGCTGCCGATCGGTGCCTGGAGCCGGCCGCAGCCCGGCGCCACGCAGCAGATGCTGGTCTTCCAGGAGGGCGAGCGGATGCTGGGCCTGATGGTGGACGAGATCCTGGACGTGGTGCAGGAGCCGCTGGCGCTGCGCCCCTCCGGGGCGCGGCCGGGCTTCCTCGGCAGCGCCATCATCGCCGGGCGCGGCACGGATGTGCTGGACTGCGCCCATTGGCTGCGCCTGGGCGACCCCGCCTGGTTCGGCCATTCCGGCGGCCCGGTGCCGCGCCTGCTGGTGGTGGAGGATAGCGGCTTCTTCCGGCAGATCGTGGTGCCCGCCCTCAGCAGCGCCGGCTACGCCGTGACCGAGTGCGCCGATGCCGCCGCCGCCCTGGCGCTGCGCGAGAAGGGCGCGATGTTCGACGCCGTGCTGACCGATATCGAGATGCCCGGCATGGACGGCTTCGACCTGCTGGCCGAGATCCGCCGCGGCGGGCCCTGGGCGGCGCTGCCGGTGGTGGCGCTCACCAGCCGCGCCGGCCCGCGCGACATGGCGCGCGGCCATGCCGCCGGCTTCAACGACTATGTCGCCAAGTTCGACCGCGACCGGGTGCTGGCCGCGCTCGGCCGCGCCATCTCCGGCCTGAGGAGCGCCGCATGAGCGCGCCGACCCCCTCCGCCGAGCCGCGCCTGCTGCTCGGCCTGACCCTGGCGGGGCGCTTCTGCGGCCTGCCCGTCCCCTGCGTGCGCGACGTGCTGCGCGGCGAGACCATCACCCGCGTGCCGCTGGCGCCGCCCGGCGTGGCGGGCGTGCTGAACCTGCGCGGCCGTATCGTCACGGCGGTGGAGCTGCGCAGCCGGCTCGGCCTGCCGGCCGCCGAGCCGGGCGCCGCGCGCATGAGCATCGTCGTCGAGCATGAGGGCGAGCTGTACAGCCTGCTGGCCGATGCGGTGCGCGAGGTGCTGCCGGTGCCGCCCGAGGCGCGGGCGATGGCGCCGGAGACGCTGGGGGAGGCCTGGCGCGGCCATGTCGCCGCCATCCACCAGCTGGCGGAGGGGCTGCTGATCGAGCTGGACCCGGCCCGCCTGCTGG
>NZ_JCACVY010000317.1:0-2528 GCF_058833935.1 Roseomonas sp. TS2
GACTCCCACACGCAGCCAGTCGCGCGGGCGGGCGCGGCGGTCCTCCCGACGCGGCGGGGGGATGCTGGGGGCGAGGCTGATGTCGTCCGGCACCACCAGAGGAGGCGCGTGGAGAGGCGCGGGGGGCGCCGCCGCCGTCCGGGGCGGGCTGCTTTCCTTGCGGCGCAAGGGCAGGATGGCCATGGGTTCCTCGCGGGCGCGCGGGGCGCGGCACCCCTGTCTCTTCGGGCGCTGGTCTCTTCCGGCGCAGGATGCCATGCCGCCTGGCCGGGCGGAAGGCCGGCCAGGCTTTGCGCCGGACGAGGCATGTTTTTCGCTGCCGAATGATACGAAGCGCAACAGGGCGCGCGGTGGCAAAAGCCTGTAACATGCCTTCCAGGCAACGTCGCCATATCGCCTCTATGGTCGAGCTCATGGAACCGCCCCCGCATATCCTGGTCGTGGACGATGATCGCGAGATCCGCGACCTGCTGTCGAAATTCCTCGAGCGGCAGGGCTGCCGCGTCACCGCCGCGCGCGATGCGCGGGAAGCCCGGCGGCTCTGGCCGCTCGGCCGCTACCACCTCGTGGTGCTGGACCTGATGCTGCCGGGCGAATCGGGGCTCGACTTCGCCCGCTGGCTGCGCGGCCAGTCCGACGTGCCGATCGTCATGCTGACGGCGATGAGCGAGGAGACGGACCGCATCGTCGGGCTGGAGCTCGGCGCCGATGACTACGTGGCCAAGCCCTTCAACCCGCGCGAGCTGCTGGCGCGCATCCGCGCCGTGCTGCGCCGCGCCAGCGGCGAGAGCGGCGCGAGCCAGGAGCCGCCCGCCCGCTCCATCCGCTTCGCCGGCTGGACGCTGGAGCCGGCGCGGCGCCGCCTGCTGAACCAGGATGGCGTCGAGGTCTCGCTGACGGGGGGCGAGTACGAGCTGCTGATGGTGCTGGTCGAGCGCCCCAACCGGGTGCTGACGCGCGACATGCTGATGGACCTGCTGCGCGGCCGCCAGGCCGGGCCGTTCGACCGCGCCATCGACGTCGCCGTCTCCCGCCTGCGGCGCAAGCTGGAGGATGACGGGCGCAACCCGAGCCTGATCAAGACCGTGCGCGGCGGCGGCTACGTGCTGGCCGCGACGGTGGAGAAGCTGGCCGAGCGCGGTGGCGCGGAGCGGCCCGGCGGCGAGCCGCCCGCCGGCCCCCGCCCGGCCGGGGCGGCCGGCTGAGCGATGCGCCAGGACAACGGCCCCGGCCGGCGCCCATGATTCACCGCCTGCTGCCGCGCAGCCTGGCCGGGCGCACGGCGGTGTTCCTGACCCTCGCACTGATGATGGTGCAGGCGGCCGGGCTGACCATCCACGCCCTCGACCGCGTGGACCTGCAACGCTTCGCCCTCTCGCGCGAGATCAGCGCGCGCGCCTTCGGCGTCTGGCGCACCGTGCTGCTGGCGCCGCCCGACCGGCGCGAGGCGATGCTCTACGATATCGACCTGCCGCCCGGGCTGATCGCCGATCTGTCGGACCTGCCGGCGGTGCGGCCGGGCATGCCGCGCGCCTCGGCCTCGCTGGTGCGGCTGTTCCGGCTGGATCTCGTCACCGCCGGCCCGGCGCGCTTCCGCCCGCGCGAGGCGCTGGTGGCGGGCGGGCCGCGCCCGGGCATGCTGGTGCTGGCCATGCAGCTGCCGGACGGGCTGTGGCTGAACATGCGCATGGCCCTGCCGCCGCCGCGGCCCTGGCATTCCGAGACCTTCCTCTTCGCCTTCGCGCTGATGACCGGCGCGGCGCTGGCGCTGATCCTGTGGGCGACGCGGCGGTTGACGCGCCCCGTCTCCGCGCTCGCCCGCGCCGCCGAGCGGCTGGGGCGCGACGTGAACGCGCCGCCGCTGCCGGAGAACGGGCCGCTGGAGGTGGCCACCGCCGCCCGCGCCTTCAACACCATGGCCGAGCGCATCCGCCGCTTCGTCGGCGACCGGACGCAGATGCTGGCGGCCATCGGCCACGATCTCCGCACCCCCATCACCCGCCTGCGGCTGCGCGCCGAGTTCCTGGAGGACGAGGAGCAGCGCCGCAAGATGCTGGCCGACCTCGATGAGATGGAGGCCATGGTGAACGCCACCCTGGCCTTCGCCCGCGACGATTCCGCCACCGAGCCTTCCGTGCCGCTCGACCTCGCCGCGCTCTGCCGCACCGTGCTGGACGAGGCGGCGGATGCGCGGCCCGAGCTGGCGCCCGAGACCACCGCCTATGAGGGCCCCGAGCGGCTGCGCGTGCGTGGCCGGCCGATCGCGCTGAAGCGCGCCCTGGCGAACCTGGTGGGCAACGCGCTGAACTATGGCGGCAGCGCCCGCATCCGCCTGGAGGGGCCGGGCACCGGCGCCGAGGCGGCGCTGCTGCGGCTGCGGGTGGAGGATGACGGCCCCGGCATCCCGGAGGAATCGCTGGAGACCGTGTTCCAGCCCTTCCGCCGGCTGGAGACCAGCCGCAATCGGGAGACCGGCGGCACCGGCCTCGGCCTGCCCATCGCCCGCAACATCCTGCGCGCCCATGGCG
>NZ_JCACVY010000318.1:0-2454 GCF_058833935.1 Roseomonas sp. TS2
TGGTGAAGGAATATCCCCGCACCGGCCTCGGCGGCTGGCTGGCCAGGCTCGCCGGCCGCGCGCCGGAAGCGCCCTTCCGCGCGGTGGACGGCATCTCCTTCCATGTGAACCGGGGCGAGAGCGTCGGGCTGGTGGGCGAATCCGGCTGCGGCAAGTCCACCACCTCGATGATGCTGATGCGCCTGCTCGACCCCACCGCCGGGCGCATCCGCTTCGCCGGGCAGGAGATCGGCGCCATGCCAGCCCGGGGCTTCGCCGCCTCGCCGCTGCGGCCGCGCATCCAGATGGTGTTCCAGGACCCGACCGACAGCCTCAACCCCCGCCTCACCGCATCCCGCGCCATCGCCGACCCCATCCTGCGCATGGGGCGCGAGCGCGGCGCGGCACTCCAGGCGCGCGTCGAGGAACTGGCCGATCTCGTCGGCCTGCCGCGCATCCTGCTG
Source organism: Roseomonas sp. TS2 (assembly GCF_058833935.1). Lineage (NCBI taxonomy): Bacteria > Pseudomonadati > Pseudomonadota > Alphaproteobacteria > Acetobacterales > Roseomonadaceae > Roseomonas > Roseomonas sp. TS2. Next base: position 444 of record NZ_JCACVY010000318.1, read on the forward strand.
CACCGCTTCCCGCACCAGCTCTCCGGCGGGCAGAAGGCGCGGATCGGCATCGCCCGCGCCATCGCGCTGAACCCCGACCTCGTCATCCTCGACGAACCCACCGCGGCGCTCGACGTCTCCGTCCAGGCGGTGGTGCTGAATCTCCTCCAGGACCTCAAGCTCAGGCTGGGGATGAGCTACCTCTTCGTCAGCCACGATTTGCACGTGGTCCGCCTGCTCTGCGACCGCGTCATCGTCATGCGGCAGGGCAAGGTGGTGGAGGAAGGCTCCTCCCGGCAGGTGCTGGAGAACCCGCGCGCCGACTACACGCGCGAACTCATCGCGGCGATCCCGCACCCGCCGGTTTAGCGCGCGATCGTCGGAAGCCGCAGGCCGGAGACGTGAATCGCACGCGCGAAAAAAGCGCTGGGGAAGCGCAGCTTCCCCAGGCCCCTTCAGTTTCTGCAAGTTCTCGGGCGCCGCTGGCGCCCTCCGGGAGAGACACCATGGCCAAAGACCCGATCGAACAGGCGGTGGAGACAGCAGCGGAGCTGCACGGACTCACACTGCAAGCCGAATGGCTCGAAGCCTCCACCACCGCCCTGCGCACCGTGGCGGCGGCGGCGCGGCTGGTGGAGGAGTTTCCTCTGGAGGACGACGCAGAATACGCGCCGGTGTTCCACGCATGAGCAACACCGCCAGCGACATCGCCGCCACCATCCGCGGCCGCCGCAGCACCGCCCGCGCCGTCACGGAAGCGGCCCTGGCACGCATCGCCCTGGAAAACCCCACGGTTAATGCCTTCACCGATGTCACCGCCGCCCGCGCCCTCGCCCGCGCGGACGCCATCGACGCGCAGCTGGCCGAAGGGCGCGACCCTGGCCCGCTCGCCGGCGTGCCCTTCGCAGTGAAGAACCTGTTCGACATCGCCGGGCTGCCCACCCGCGCCGGTTCCCGGATCAACCGCGACCGCGCCCCCGCCCCGCGCGACGCCTTCCTCGCCCGCAAACTGGAGGAATCCGGCGCCATCCTGCTCGGCGCGCTGAACATGGGTGAGTACGCCTACGATTTCACCGGCGAGAACGCGCATGACGGCCCCTCCCGCAATCCGCGCGACCTCGCGCGCATGACGGGCGGCTCCTCCGGCGGCTCCGGCGCGGCGGTGGCCGCCGGCATGGTGCCGGTGGCGCTGGGGTCGGACACCAACGGCTCCATCCGCGTGCCGGCCTCGCTCTGCGGCGTGTTCGGCCTCAAGCCCACCTATGGGCGCCTCAGCCGCGCCGGCACCTTCCCCTTCGTCTCCTCCTTCGACCATCTCGGCCCCCTCGCCGCCGGCGTCACCGACCTCGCCCTCGCCCATGACGCCATGCAGGGCGCGGACCCGGAGGACCCGATGCAGGCCCAGCGCCCCGTGGAGCCGGTGCTGCCGTCGCTGGAGGATGGGATCGGTGGTCTCCGCATCGCCATCGCCGGCGGGCATTTCGCGCAGGGTGGCCACCGGGCGGCGCATGACGCCGTGGCGCTGGCGGCCAAGGCGCTCGGCGCCAGCCGCGTGGTGGAGTTCCCCGAGGCCACCCGCGCCCGCGCCGCCGCCTATGTCATCACCGCCGCCGAGGGCGCCGCCCTGCACGCGGAGCGCCTGCGCGCCCGCGCCGCCGATTTCGACCCCGAGGTGCGGGACCGGCTGATCGGCGGCCTCGCCATCCCCGGCGCCTGGGTGGCGCGGGCGCAGCGCTTCCGCCGCTGGTACCAGGCGCGGGTGCTGGAACTCTTCGCCGAGGTGGACCTGATCCTCGCCCCCGCCACCCCCGTCCGCGCCCCGCGCCTTGGGCAGAAGACGCTGGAATGGGAGGGGCAGAGCCTGCCGCTGCGGCCCAACCTCGGCCTCTACACCCAGCCTGTCTCCTTCATCGGCCTGCCGGTGGCGGCGGTGCCGCTCTGGCCGGGCGCGGCGGAGCCGCCCGGGCCGGATGATGGCCTGCCGGTCGGCGTGCAGATCATCGCCGCGCCCTGGCGGGAGGATCTGGCGCTG
>NZ_JCACVY010000319.1:0-2429 GCF_058833935.1 Roseomonas sp. TS2
GGCAAGCGGGCCCCGGGGGCGCTGTGCGGCCCGCCTCCCGGGCCCCGCCCGGGGCGGGGGCCGAAGCCGGGGCTCCGCCTGCGGCAGGCGGCGGACGCCCCGGCCCCCGCGCCGCGGGACGGCCCGGCGGCCGCCCCTCGCAGCCGGGACGGAGCATCGGGCTCCGGCGGGGCCGCCCGGCGCAGGCCAAGCGGCGGGCATGAAAAAAGCCGGGCAACGGGTGCCCGGCTTCGTTCGGTCGGCATGGCGGCCCTGGCCTCAGGCGGCGGCGGCGCGCCCGGCCTGGGGGTCGAGGCGGTAGCCGCCACCCTCGGTCAGCAGCAGGGCGGCGTTGGCCGGGTCCGGCTCGATCTTCTGCCGCAGGCGGTAGATGTGCGTCTCCAGCGTGTGCGTGGTGACGGCGGCGTTGTAGCCCCACACCTCGTTCAGCAGGATCTGCCGCGCCACAGGCCGGCCGCCGGCCCGGTAGAGGAACTTCAGGATCGCGGCTTCCTTCTCGGTCAGCCGGATCTTGCGGTTCTTCACCGGCTCCATGAGCATCTTCGCCGAGGGGCGGAAGGTGTAGGGGCCGATGACGAAGACCGCGTCCTCCGAATTGTCGAAGACGCGGAGCTGGGCGCGCAGCCGCGCCAGCAGCTCGCCCACGCGGAAGGGCTTGGCGATGTAGTCGTTGGCGCCGGAATCGAGCCCCCGCACCACATCCTGCTCGCCATCCGCGCCGGTCAGCATGATGATGGGGATCTTCACCCCCTCCTGCCGCAGGCGTGCGCAGAGCTCGCGGCCGTCGCCATCGGGCAGGCCGATGTCGAGCAGCACGGCGTCGCACCGCGAATCGGGCGAGAGCAGCTGTGTCGCCGCCTCGTTCGCCGTGGCGGCTTCCAGAGGCGCGAATTCACCATCCAACGCCAATTGCTCGGACAACGTCGCGCGCAGCGCGTCATCGTCGTCCACGATCAGGATCGGCCGCGGGCCGGTCATGCGCTCTCCCGACTTAGCCTATTGCAAAACATGGCTTCTACCTCCCGGAGTTAGCCGGGCAGCCGGAAGGCCACCAAGCCCTATCCTGACCGTGATGGCCTCACAGGGCAAGACCCACCACCGCGATACGATCATGGGATTCATTTTTCACCACTTTTCTGGGTGGGGTGGCAAGCTGGAACCAAGCGCCACATTGGGGATAACGGAAGACACACCCCATGTGCATGGCTCCCGTGAGAGGCGGAGCGGCACGGGGGCGAGCGGCACACGGAAGGCATCGGATGACCAGCACTGGAAATGTCGCGCCGGATCTGCGGCATGAGGCGGAACTCGGCGCGATCGTGCCGGATGCCGTGGCACTGGCCCTGCGGGCGGTGCATCGCGCGGCCAGCGAGCTGCGCCGCGGCACGCCGGTCCTGATCGCCGAGGCCGGGGCCACGGCCGGGGGGCCGCGCGGCGCGCCTCTGGTGGTGGCCGCCGCCGAGACCGTGGGCGCGCGCGGCCTGGCCGAGATCGCCGCCGCCGCGCTTTCGCCGCCCCTGCTGCTGCTGGCGCCGGTGCGGGCCGCGGCGGTGCTGCAGCGGCCCGTCGCCACCGGCCGGGCGCCGGCCCACGGGCCGGAGGGCCGCCGGCTGGAGGAGGGCGCGGTGGCGCTGCGGCTGCCCGCCGCCCTGCTGGCGCCCGAGGCGCTGCGGCGCCTGGCCGACCCGGTGGCCGAGCGGCTGCTGCCCGAGATGCCCGAGCTGCAGGCCACGCCCCCCCTGGCGCCGGCGGCGCTGGCGCTGGCCAAGCTGGGGCGGCTGCTGCCCGCCCTGGTGGTGGCCCCGGCGCGGGAGGATGCCGCCGCCACGCTCGACCTGCTGACCGTGCCGGCGGCCGAGGTGCTGGCCTACCCCGCCGCCGCCGCCACCAGCCTGACGCGCGTGGCCGAGGCGCGGGTGCCGCTCGAGGATTCCGCCGAGAGCCGCATCGTCGCCTTCCGCGCGGCCGATGGCGGCATCGAGCACCTCGCCATCCTGGTGGGCGAGCCGGAGAAGCTGGCGGCGGCGGGCGGCGCGCCGCTGGTGCGCGCCCATTCCGAATGCTTCACCGGCGACCTGCTGGGCAGCCTGCGCTGCGATTGCGGCCCGCAGCTGCGCGGCGCCATCCGCCGCATGGCGCAGGAGGGGGCCGGCGTGCTGCTCTACCTGGCGCAGGAGGGGCGCGGCATCGGCCTCGTCAACAAGCTGCGCGCCTACACCCTGCAGGACCAGGGGCTGGACACGCTGGATGCCAACCGGGCGCTCGGCTACGGCGCCGACGAGCGCGGCTTCCTGGTGGCGGCCACCATGCTGGAGCAGCTCGGCATCCGCCGCGTGCGGCTGCTGACCAACAACCCGGACAAGATGGCCGGCCTCGCCGCCTGCGGCATCGCGGTGGAGGGGCGGGAGGCGCACCAGTTCGAGGCCAAT
>NZ_JCACVY010000320.1:0-2418 GCF_058833935.1 Roseomonas sp. TS2
GCGCTGCTGCTGGGCGCGCCCGCCGCGACGGCGAAGCGCCCGGCATTGGCCGAGGCGGCATGATGCGCCGCCACCTCCCCACCGTCGCCACCCAGGCCTCCGGCGCGGCGGTGACGCGCGCCAGCAGCCGCTCCAGCAGCACCAGCTGCTGCGCCCGGCCGGAGATCCAGTCATGCACCGTCACGGTCATCATCTGGCCCAGCCGGTGCAGCGCCGCCCATTCGTCCAGCCAGCCCTCCAGCACCGGGCCGGGCGCCATGGGCGGGCCGCGATCGGTCGGCAGGGCGGAGAACTTGAAGTGCACGGCGTCGTCGATCGCCCACTGCACCGGCACCTCCACCACGCCCTCCATCTCGTAGGGGTGGTCGGCGCCCATCAGCGAGCTGTCATAGAGGCCGTGGCGGCGCAGTTCGGCCAGCATGTGCGGCGTCATCTCCCAGGCAGGGGAGCGGAAGCCGCGCGGCGCGGCGCCCGTCTGCCGGCGGAACAGGTCGAGCGAGGCCTCCAGCGCCGCGGTGAACTCGGCATCGCTGCTCTGCGCCACGATCTCGTGGAACCAGCCATGCAGCCCCACCTCGTGCCCGCGCTCCAGGAAGGCGGGCAGCAGGTGCGGGTTGGCCTCGGCCACCACGCCGGGGACGAAGAAGCTGCCCTTCACCCCGAAGCGGTCCAGCAGGTCGAGCAGGCGCCAGATGCCCTGCCGCAGACCGAAGCGGCGCTGCTCCAGCTGGCCCAGCATGCGGGCATCCTCCGGCCGGCGCTGCGCCCAGAGATAGGGCGCGTCCGCGTCGACATCGACGCTGAGGCAGAAGGCGCTGCGCTTCCCCTCCGGCCACTGGTAGGCCGGCCAGGGGCCCCGCTCCGCCCCGCTCACAGCGCCGACTTCTTGTCCTGGTGCACGGCGAGCGAGCCGATGGAGTTGCCGCCATCCACCGTCATGGTGCCGCCCGTCATGTAGGCGGAGGCGCTGCTGGCCAGGTAGACCAGCGCGTTGCCGACATCCTCGGGCGAGCTGCCGCGGCCGAGCGGAATGGCCGCCACGGTGGCCTCCACATGCGCCGCCGTCAGCGGGCTGGCGGTGCTGCCGGGGGCAAAGCCCGGCTCCAGCGCGTTCACGCGGATGCCGTATTCCGCCAGCTCGATGGCGAAGCCCTTGGTCAGCCGGTCCAGCGCCGTCTTGGAGACGCAGTAGGGCACCACGGAGCGGCGCATCTTGCGCGAGGCGCCGGAGGAGATGTTGATGATGCTGCCCTTCACCCCCTGCCCCACCATCTGCCGCGCCAGGGCGCGGGTCAGCACGAAGGGCGCGCGCAGGTTGACATCCATGATGCGGTCCCACTCCGCCGCGTCGATGTCGAGCAGGAAGCCGCTGGGATAGACGCCGGCATTGTTCACCAGCACCTCGGCCGCGCCCCATCGCGCGCCGATCTCTGCGGCCAGCGCCTCGATGGCGGCGGCGTCGGTCAGGTCCACGGCGCGGGCGAAGCCGCCCTCGCCCAGCGGCGTGGCGGCGGCCAGCGCCTCCAGCCCGGCGGCGTCGGCGTCGGTCAGGCAGAGCCGCGCGCCGGCGCGGGCGAAGGTGTCCACGATCCAGCGGCCCACCACGCCGCAGGCACCCGTCACCACCACCCGCCGGCCGGCCAGTTCCTGCGTGAAATCCATGGAGGTCGCTCCTCTTGCTGGCGAAGGCTCCGGGGCTATCCGAGCGAGAGAGAAGTGAAAAGGGCGGGGGAAGGAATTCCCCCGCGCCCCCATCTTTTTTCTGTCAGGTGCGGCGGGGCCAGTCGCCGGATTCGAAGCGGGCCGCGTCCATGGTGGGCAGGTCGAAATGGTCGCGCGTGCGGGCATAGGCGTGGCCGCCCATGCGGCCCACCGCGTCCAGCCCCGCCGGGTCCACATGCAGGCTGTCGTTGACGATGCCGGCGTGCAGATGGGCGTGCACCACCTCGCCCAGCACGATCTCGCGCGAGGCGCCGATCTCCAGGAAGGAGTGCAGCCGGCATTCCAGCGCCGCCGGCGCGGCGGCGATGCGCGGGCTGGCCACCGCCGTGCCGGGCAGCAGCGCCAGGCCCGCGCGCTCCAGCTCGTTCACCCCCGGGGGAAAGGGCACGGCGCAGACATTCATCGCCTCCAGCAGCGCGTCCGAGACGATGTGGACGGTGAAGCAGCCCGTCTCGCGGATGTTGCGCCCCGTGTCCTTGGACGAGCCGTCGGCGCGGAACTCGATGCCGAGCGCCACGATCGCCGGGTCGGCCGAGAGGCAGTTGAAGAAGCTGTAGGGCGCGGCGTTCGGCCGGCCGGCGCCATCCACCGTCACCACCCAGGCGATCGGGCGCGGCACCACGGTGCCGATCAGCAGCTTGTAGCGCTCGCGCGGGGTGAGGCTGGCGAAGTCGAAGTCACGCGTCTCGGTCATGC
>NZ_JCACVY010000321.1:0-2414 GCF_058833935.1 Roseomonas sp. TS2
ATCGCGCCGCCCGCCCTGGTCGTACACAGCGCGGCCGGTCAGGCCTGGCTCGACTGGGTGCTCGACCAGCCGGGTCGCTGGCACATCCAGGCACGCTGCGCCGAGCCCCGTCCCGCCGTGGCCTGGCTGACCATCGACGCCGTCTGACCGCCACGCTTCGGCGTGGCCCGCTGTTTCACAGGAGAATCCGAATGGCGAACCCGGTGCTGATGCCGGCGCCCGATGCTGTGATGGTGCTGCCACAGGGCACCACCCTGACCGGCCAGCTGATCACCGAGCTGGCCGAGATGGAGGCGCTGACTGGCCAGGAACAGCTGGTCGGCGTGCAGGACGCCGCAGGCCTTCCTCTCGGCCGTGCCCTGCCGGTCCGTGTGCTGCGCGAAGACGTGGCCCAGGTGGCCGCCGAGGCCATCGCCTCGACTGTGGTCAGCGAGGCCGGCCGCGTGGCCCGGGAGACCGTCGACGCCTCGGTGGAGGGCCTGCAGGAGATTGCCCGCCAGGCTGCGACCCCGGCGGCGCAGGAGGCAGCCCGCGAGGAGATCGCTCCCTCCGTCGCCGCGGCAGCGGAGAGTGCTGGCCAGGCGGAGGCTGCGAAGCAGAGCGCAGAGGCAGCGCGGCAGCGCACGGAAGCCGCCGCCCAGAGCACCGAGGCCGCGGTCCTCAACGCCGCGCCCCAGCGCCCGAGCGTGGCGGCCCTGGTGGCAGCCTGGAGCGCCGCAGGGGCTGGCGAGGGTGCGCTGGGGGTGGTCTTCACCATCGGGCCGGAGGAGGGCGTCTATCGCCTCCAGGGCGGCCTGCCGGTGCGTACAGGCGACACGGAGCGGCAGAAGAAGGCGTTTGCCCTGGCCGAGGCCCAGCGCACCAGCACCGCCGCGCGGGCCCTGCCCGTGCTCGGCATGGTCGCGCCCGACGTGGTCACCGACAACCTCTGGGAGGTCACCGACCCCGCCGGCCGGCCGCTGCTCGACCTGGGTGAGGATCTGACCCTCGGCATGGCCGGCGTGCTGCTGCGCGGCGACCTGATGAGCCTGGAGGACTATTCCTGGGGACTGCGCACCGAGGCCGGCAAATGGCTCATTTCCGGCGAGGATGATGGCACGGCCGGTGTCGCCGCCCTCCTTCTCTACGGACAGCAGCTCGCGCCGATGTCGGTGGCCGACGATGAGCTACCGCTGATTGAAGACCAGGACGGGCATGCGCCGCTCCGCTGGCAGGAGGGCGGCTGGCTCGGCCTGCATATCGGCGACAGCCAGATCCGCCGCGTCACGCTGGCGCCGATGCAGGTGTCGTTCCCGCAGGGCTTCGTCACGCCGGATGAGCGCGTGGTGCTGGGCATCCACGACAACGCCACGGTGGAGGCGCGGCTCTCGCCGGACGCGCGCGACGACCTGCAGGCCGACAGCTATCTGCCGCCGGAGACCCTGCGCGGCATCGCCGCCTTCAATGTCAGGCGGCACCGCAACTCTCGGCTGATCGTCGGCACGGTGCAGGACAGCACCGGCCGCGCCTACGATGTCGTGCAGCTCGCCGACCAGTACGATCTGCAGACGCTGGCTGACAGCGCATCGCCGCTGGTGCTGCTGATCAACTACGGCCAGAGCAACAACGGCGTGCAGGGCGGGCCGCTGCTGGGGCCGATCCCGCAGCCGCAGTTTCCGCACCACTTCCTGATGCTGGGCGATCCCTCCTACTGGCCGCAGGCCTATGCCGAGGCGCCGATCTCGCTGTCGCCCGCACGGCTGCAGCTCTCCGCCTACCGCAACCCGGGCTCGGAGAACGTCTTTCCGATGACGTTCTTCGGGCCGGCTTTCGAGGCCGGGATGCGGCGTGCCAATCGGCACTCGCCCGGGCTGATCGGCCACACCGTGTGGTGGGGCGGCCAGAACATCGACAAGTTCATCAAGGGCACGATCCAGTACCAGCACGTGCTGGCTGCCGTCACCTCGGCACGGGGCGCCGCGGCCCGCATGGGGCGCGAGCTGCGGGTGATCATCCGCTGGTGCCAGGGCGAGAACGACACGGCCGGCTATCTCGACATGCTGCGCCAGCTGCAGGCGGATCTGCGCGAGGATGTGCGGGTGGCGGCCGGCATGTCCACCCTGCCGCCCTTCGTGATCCAGCAGGTGAACGGCAACGCCGACACGGTCACGGGCATCCAGCGTCCGGTGCAGGCGCAGTACGAGATTCTGAAGGAGGGCATCCCGGGCCTCTACGGCTCGGGCCCGATGTATGACTGCCCGCTCGGCGACAACATTCACGCCAGCTATTTCGGGCGCATGATCCAGGCCGCGCGCGATGCGCACGCCGTCGACAGCATCCTGCGTGGCCTGTCGCCGATGGGGCTGCGGCCCACCGCCTTCACGCGGCTGAACGCCACCACGCTGCGCATCACCTGGCAGCTGCCGCCGGACGCA
>NZ_JCACVY010000322.1:0-2397 GCF_058833935.1 Roseomonas sp. TS2
CCGCCCCGTGGCGCAGCTGATGGAGACCTACGTCCTGGCCGAGGCGCCGGATGGGGCGCTGATCCTGGTGGACCAGCATGCGGCGCATGAGCGGCTGACGCACGAGGCCTTCAAGGCGCAGCTGCTGGAGGGGCAGGTGCGCAGCCAGCCCCTGCTGCTGCCCGCCGTGGTGGAGCTGGCGCCGCTGGAATGCGGCCGCCTGCTGGAGGCTGCCCCTGCCCTGGAGCGGCTCGGGCTGGAGCTGGAGGGCTTCGGCCCCGGCGCGGTGCTGGTGCGCGCCCTGCCTGCCCTGCTCGGCAACCCCGACCCCGCCCCCCTGCTGCGCGACCTCTGCGCCGAGCTGGCCGAGTGGGAGGAAAGCACGGCGCTGGAGCGGCGGCTGGATGCCGCCATCGCGCGGCTGGCCTGCCATGGCTCGATCCGCGCCGGGCGGCGGCTGAACCCGGCCGAGATGGACGCCCTGCTGCGGCAGATGGAGGCCACGCCGCGCGCCTCCACCTGCAGCCATGGCCGCCCCACCTGGCTGCGCTTCGGCAAGGCGGAGTTCGAGAAGCTGTTCGGGCGGCGGTGAGGCCGCTCAGCCCGCACCCGGCAGCGGCCGGTAGGGCAGCGGCGCGAAGCGCGTGGCGTGCCAGGAGACCTCCCGCCAGACATCCTGGCGCAGATAGGGGTCCTCCGCCCACCAGCCCTGGGCCGCCGCCACGGAAGGGTGTGCGGTAATGGCCACCGAGCCCACCATCCGCCCGCCCGGCGCGTCCAGGATGGCGCCGCCCAGCGCCAGCAGCCCCGCCCGCGCCGCCGGCTCCACCCGGGCGAAATGCGCCTCGCGCGCCGCCAGGCGCCGCGCCGGTGCCGCCTCGTCCCGCCCGTCCCAGGCGATGGCGATGGTGTGGGTGGGCTGCTCCGGCGCCGGCTCCGCCGGCAGGGGGCGCCAGGGCAGCGGGGCGAGGCGGAACACATGCACCGCATGGCTCTGCCAGACCCCTTCCTGCCGGAAGGGCTCGGCCTCCAGGTAGCGCTCCAGCGCCTCGGGCCGCAGCAGCATCAGCGAGCCCTGGTATTGCCCCGCCGCATCCTGCAGCGGCACCCCGGCGAGCAGCTCCCCCGCCGCCGCCATCGGCCCGATCAGCGCCAGATGCGCCGCGCGCGCCGCGCCGATCCGCGACGCCGCATCCACAGCCGCCCGCGCCAGCACCAGCCGGCATTCCGTCATCGCCCTTCCTCCCGCACCGGATCTCTGGCGGCCATGCTGCGCCAGGCGCGCCGCGCTGCCCAGGGCCGGAACGGGACCCGCCGCGGAGCGGCATGCGAATCGGCCTCCGGCCTTGCCGCGCGGGCCGGGCATGGCTATACCCCCGCCTCTTCCCGCGCGTCCGGGCCTGTAGGGCATGCCCGGCCGCGGTTCCGTGTCCGCCTCTCCGGAGGCAGGGCGCTTCAGGACCAGGAGTACCGAAATGCCCAAGATGAAGACGAAGTCGAGCGTCAAGAAGCGGTTCACGCTGACGGCGACCGGCAAGGTGAAGGCTGGCGCCGGCAACAAGCGCCACATGCTGACCGCCAAGACCAACAAGATGAAGCGGCAGAACCGCGGCACCTACGTGCTGGACAAGCAGGATGGTGACACGGTGAAGCAGTGGATGCCGTACGGTTCGGCCCGGTAAGACAGAGGATCTGAACCATGGCTCGTGTTAAGCGCGGCGTCGCCGCCCACGCCCGTCACAAGAAGGTCCTCAAGCTCGCCAAGGGCTATGTCGGCCGTTCCTCCAAGGCCTACCGCCCCGCGCTCGAGCGCGTCGAGAAGGCCCTGCAGTACGCCTACCGCGACCGCCGCGTTAAGAAGCGCGAGTTCCGCGGCCTGTGGATCCAGCGCATCAATGCCGCGACCCGCGAGCATGGCCTGACCTACTCGAAGTTCATCGCCGGCCTGAAGGCCGCGAACATCGAGCTGGACCGCAAGGTGCTGGCCGCCATCGCCTTCGAGGACTCCGCCGCGTTTGGCGCCCTGGTCGAGAAGGCCAAGGCGGCGCTGCCGGCTTCGGCCGAGGCGTGATCTCCGCCCCCTCCTGAGGGGGCTGCGATGACCGAGCCGCCGCCGCCCTGGGCTTCCAGGGCGTCCGGCGGCTCTTTTCGTATCGGCGCATCCGAGACGCGCCAGGCACGGACGGGACGATACCATGACGGATGATCTCGCCACCCTGCAGGCGGAGACCGAGGCCGCGCTGGCCGCCGCCGCCGACCTCCGCGCGCTGGACGCGGTGCGGGTGGGCACGCTGGGCAAGAGCGGCGCGCTGACCGCGCTGCTGAAGGGGCTGGGCGCCGTGCCCGCCGATCAGCGCAAGGAGCGCGGCGCCGCCGTGAACCGGCTGAAGGCCACGCTGGAGGCCGCCATCGAGGCGC
>NZ_JCACVY010000323.1:0-2381 GCF_058833935.1 Roseomonas sp. TS2
AGCCGCCACGCCTGAAGCCCCCGTGCCTGAAGCCCGCTCGTGCCTGAATCCCGTGCCTCCTGAACTCCGTGCCTGAAGCCCCCGGGCCTGAAGCGCTGTGACAGAGCGGGCGGGGCGTGCTACCCCGCGCCGCGAGTCCGGCGGCGCCGGCCCGGCCCAGCGCCGCACCCCGCCCGCCGCACCCGAACGAACACCGACCCTCCGGCAACCGCATCAGGGGCCCGCATGTCCGACACCCAGCTTCCGCCCGACAACACCACCGCCCCGAACGGCGCCGTGCCGCCGGGCCCGCTGCTGCTGAACCTGCAGTACACCAAGGACCTCTCCTTCGAGGTGCCGGGCGCGCCGGAGATCTTCGCGACGCTGCGCGAGCAGCCGCGCATCGACCTGGCGCTGGACGTGCAGGCCCGCCCGCTCCAGCAGGGCGGCAACGTCTATGAGGTGGAGCTGCAGATCCGCGCCGACGCCCAGGCGCAGGCGCCGAACGGCACCACCCAGCCCGCCTTCATCGCCGAGCTGTCCTATTGCGGCATCTTCACGCTGAACGTGGAGCCCAACCTGGTCGAGCCGCTGCTGCTGGTCGAGTGCCCGCGCCTGCTCTTCCCCTTCGCCCGCAACATCCTGGCCGACGTGACGCGCGATGGCGGCTTCCCGCCCGTGATGCTCTCGCCGATCGACTTCGTGGCGCTGTGGCAGTCCCGCCGCGGCCAGGGCGATGCCCAGTTCCAGGGCGGCGCCCCGGTGCCGCCGGTGGCCAGCGCCTGAGGCGCCGGCGCGGGGCCGCGTGGCCCCGCGCAGCCGGCCGGGGCCGCGCGCCCCGGCCATCCCGCCTTTCCCGTCACGCCGGCCGCACCGGCCGCCCCGCCCAGGCCCGCCCGGATGCTGCGCAATATCCTCACCATCGGCGGCTGGACCTTCGCCAGCCGAATCCTGGGCTTCGCCCGCGACATGCTGATCGCCGCGACCCTCGGCGCCGGGCCGATGGCCGATGCCTTCTTCATCGCGCTGCGCCTGCCCAACCTGTTCCGCCGCCTGTTCGGCGAGGGCGCCTTCAACGCCGCCTTCGTGCCCGCCTTCACCGGCACGCTGACGCTGGAGGGGCCGAAGCGCGCGCGCGAACTCGCCGCCCGCATGTCCACGCTGATGACGCTGTGGCTGTCGCTGCTGGTGGGGCTCGGCATGCTGTTCATGCCGCAGGTGATGCGGGTGCTCACCCCGGGCTTGGTGGACGACCCCTCGCGCTTCGGGCTGGTGGTGGAGCTGTCGCGCATCACCTTCCCCTACCTCGTCTTCATCTGCCTCACCGCGCTGGTCTCGGGCGTGCTGAACGCGGTGGACAGGTTCGCCCTCGCCGCCGGCGCGCCGCTGCTGTTCAACCTCTTCGCCATCGGCGCGCTGTTCGCCCTCACCCCCTTCGTGGCCAGCCCGGCGCATGCGCTGGCCTGGGGCGTCACCGTCTCCGGCGTGGCGCAGCTCATCCTGGTGGTGGTGGCCTGCCACAAGGTGGGGATGGGCTTCCCCATCCTCTCCTTCCCGCGCCTGACGGCGGAGACGCGCGCCGTGCTGAAGCGGATGGTGCCCGGCGTGCTGGGCGCCAGCGTCACCCAGCTCAGCCTGGCCATCGACATCTTCATCGCCTCGCTGCTGCCGGTCGGCGCCATCAGCTTCCTCACCTATGCGGACCGCGTGGCGCAGCTGCCGCTCGGCGTGGTGGGGGCGGCGGTGGGCACGGCGCTGCTGCCGGTGCTCTCGCGCCAGCTGCGCGGCGGCAAGCCGCTCTCGGCGCATCGCAGCATGAACCGGGCGGTGGAGCTGTCCCTGGCGCTGACGCTGCCCGCCGCCGCCGGCCTCATCGCGCTGGCCGAGCCGATCGTGCGCGTGCTGTTCCAGCGCGGCGCGCTGGGCGCGGAGGAGGCGGTGCTGGTGGGCGAGGCGCTGCGCGCCTACGCGCTCGGCCTGCCCGCCTTCGTGCTGATCAAGGCCTTCGCCCCCGGCTTCTTCGCCCGCGGCGACACCGCCACCCCGGTCAAGATCGGCATCGCCGTGGTGGCGGTGAACCTCAGCCTGTCGCTGACCCTGACGCAGTTCTTCGGCCATGTCGGCATCGCGCTCGCCACCTCGCTGGCGGCCTGGGTGAATGCCGGGCTGCTGTCCGGCATCCTGGCGCGGCGGGGCCATTTCGTCGCCGACCGCCGGCTGCGCCGCAACCTCTGGCGCCTGCTGCTGGCGGCGGCGCTGATGGCGGCGGTGGTGGGCGGGCTGATGCTGGCCACCTTCCCGCTGCCCGGCACCGGCACCGGGCCGGTGCGGCTGGCCATCCTCGCCGCCCTGGTGGCGGTGGGGGCGGGGGTCTATTTCGGCGCCACCCAGGCGCTGGGCGC
>NZ_JCACVY010000324.1:0-2342 GCF_058833935.1 Roseomonas sp. TS2
TCCCGCGGATGCAGCATGCCCATGGTGGCCGGTCGTCTCCGGATGAAAATGCGAACAGTTCTCAACTGTTTCTCGCAGAGCCGTGCCCCTTTTACAAGGCCCGCCGGCGATGCGCCCTTCGCCGCGCCGATTGTCGCCTCTCCGGGTTGGTGTTAATGATAACCATTCGCAATTTGGCGCGATAGCCTCAGGAAAGGCCTGCAATGCCTCCCACCCATGCCAGCGCTCTCTCCGCCCCGCCGGTGCTCCGGCGCCGCCACGCGCTTGCCCTGCTCGGCGCGGCCGCCTTCGCCCTGCGCGCCGCGCCGGCACGCGCCGCCGCCACGGTGGAGAAGACCGTGAAGCTGGCGCCCGGCCTGTACGAGCTGGCCGTCAGCACCACCACCGACCTCGTGCACGTGGCGAGCACCGGCCCGCGCGGCGCCGACAGCGCCCGCATCCTCGGCCTCGATCTGCGCACGCTGGAGGTGCGCTCCACCATCGAGCTGGGCGCCGACACGGTGTTCGGCCTCGGCGTGAACAACGCCACGGGCACGCTGTTCGGCACCGGCACGCGCAGCGGCCGGCTGGTCGCCATCGACCTGCGCAGCGGCCAGGTGAAGGCGCGGATCGGCGAAGGGGAGGGCGCGCATCTGCGCCATGTCGTGGTGGACGAGGCGCGCAACCGCGCCTTCGTCTCCGTCTTCGGCTACCGCGACAAGCCGAGCGCCATCTGGGTGGTGGACACGGCGGCCAACACCCTCGCCCATGTCATCACCGAGGGGCTGGAGGGCGGCATCTCCGGCCTCGCCTACGACCCGGCGGGGGACCGCCTCTTTGCCGGCGCGCTGGGGCCGAACGAGGTGGTGGAGGTGAGCCTCGCCCGCCGCGCCGGGGTGCGCCGCTTCGCCTCGGGCGGGGAGGGGCTGATCAATGTGGAATACCACGCCGCCAGCGGCCGCCTGTTCTGCGCCAACCAGAAGAGCGGGCAGCTCACCGTGCTGGACGCCGCCTCGGGGATGCTGGTGAAGGCGGTGGAGACGGGCGCGGGCGCGCTCGGCATCACCCTCTCGCCCGATGGCGCGCTGGCCTATGTGGCCAATCGCGGCGCCGGCACGGTGAGCCTGGTGGAGACGGGCAGCCTGACCGTAAGGGCCAGCCTGGAGACCGGCACGCACCCGAACACCGTGGCGGTGGACCCTCGTTCGGGCCTCGCCTATGTCAGCAACAAGGCGAAGGCCGGGCCGCGCCCGGCGCCGGGACAGGCGCCCGTCCCGCCGCCCGAGGACCCGCGCGGCGACACGGTCAGCCTGATCCGCGCCTGAGAGGTTCTTGAGAGGGGCTCCGCCCCTCTCAAACTCTCCCCGCCAAAGGCCTGAGGCCTTTGGAAACCCATTTGTCCGTTCTACGGGCCGAGGCGGCGGCGCAGCACGGGCGCGATCTGCGCCACGGCCGCGGCGCCGATCATCTCGCCATGCAGGGCGGGCACCTCCACCACCTCCACCGATGCGGCGTGCGGCTGCCACATCGCGGGGGAGAGGGCGCGGCCGGCATGGTCGCGCGCCGCGCGGAAATGCAGCAGCGTGCCGTCGAACCGGCCATGGCGGTGGCCGCGGACGAGGCGGTTGTTGCCCTCCATCACCCGCATCACGCCATCCAGCACCGCCTCGGGCAGACGGCCGAGCGGCGTGCCGCCCTGGCGCAGGAAGGCCAGCACCGGCTCCCGCCGCATCGGCAGTTCCGGGTGCCGCGCCGGGTCGTGCCCGGCGATGGCCAGCAGGGCGCGGAACAGGGCGCCGGGCTCCGGCTCCGGCTCGGCGCGCCAGGCCTCGGCGGGGTAGGAATCGAGCAGCGCCAGGGTGCCGACGGCATGGCCCAGCGCCCGCAGCCGCACCGCCATCGCCTGCGCGATGATGCCGCCGACCGACCAGCCCGCCAGATGCACCGGCCCGCCCGGATGGGTGGCGAGCAGCCGCGCCACGTAATCCTCCGCCAGCGCCTCCAGGCTGGCGGGCGGCGGGCTGGCGCTGTCCAGCGCCGGGGCCTGCAGGCCCAGCACCGGGATCTCCGGCCCCAGCGCGCGGGCGAGGCGGCCATAGCACCAGGCGATGCCGCCCGCCGGATGCACCACGTGGAGCGGCGGCCGCTCCGCCTCGCCGCGCCCGAGGCGGATCAGCGGGCGCAGCCCGTCATCGCCGGGCGGCAGGGCATCGGCCTCCAGCAGCACGGCGAGGCGGGCGACCGTCGGGTGCTCGAACAGCGCGCCGAGGCCCGGGTCGCGGCCGAACTCCTCCTGCACCCGCAGCATCAGCTCCACCGCGAGCAGAGAATTGCCGCCGGCGGCGAAGAAATCCTCCTCCGCG
>NZ_JCACVY010000325.1:0-2210 GCF_058833935.1 Roseomonas sp. TS2
CAGTAGCGCGGGTCGCGCATCATCCGGCGCAGCGCCTGCTCGTCGAGCTGCTCGGCGGGCTCGGCGTCGCGCACCAGGCTGGGCTCGCCCTTCGCCATCATGCGGTGCAGGGCGAGCACGCCCTCGGCGGTGGTGGAGAGCGCCTCGAACACCGGCGGCGCGAGGTTGGCGCGGCCCCAGGCGGCGATCTGCGGCGCCAGGCGCTGGAAGGCCTCCTCGCCGCCGAATTCCTGCGCCAGCTTCGCGCGCTGCTTCTGCGCCTCGTAATCGGCGGCGGCCTCGGCGATCAGCGGCAGCAGCCGCTCGGCCGCGAGGTCATAGACCAGCTGCACCTGCTGGCAGGTGAAGCCGGCCGCGTGCAGCCGGGCGTTCACCGCCGCGTCCGGGCCGCACATCTCGTGCCGCGGCTCGATGGCATACTCCTCCGGCGTCTCCGGCACGCCGAGGGCGCGCAGGAAGCGGGCGCGCTCCTCCTCCGGCGCGTCCTCGGCCGGCGGCATGGCGCGCTGGGAGAGGCGCTTCTCCAGCTCGCGATAGGATTTCAGCAGCGCGTCGACGCGCAGCGACTGGGTCTCGGCGTCCCAGAACTTCTCCGGCACATCCTCCGGCCGGGCCGGGGAGGACCCCGTGGGCGCCGGCGCGGGTTCCAGCAGGTTTTCGGACATGCGGGGTGTCACTCCTCGACGGGGTTCAGGAGACCGGCCGGCGCGGCGAGCGTGCGGGCCAGGTGGCGGGTCGCCGCCGCCAGGTCGAGCTGCGCCGCGGCCGTCGGGCCCAGCGCCGCCACGGCCTGCAGGAACAGCAGCGTGTTGGCGGCGTCGGCGCGGCCCTGCACGCGGGCCAGCGGCGACTGGTAGGTCAGCCGCGCCTCGCGCCCGTCCAGCATCACCGGCGGCACTTCGCCGCGGCGGCGCAGGATGGAGAGGCAGCGGCCGATCAGCGGCGTCAGCAGCTCGGCCTGCATCCGGCCATAGGTGGCGCCAAGCAGGCGGGCGCTCTCGGCGCTGCGCTCGAGCACCTCGGTCGCCGTCATCGGCGCCTGGCGCGGCAAGGTCAGCCGGTCGGCCAGCAGGGCGCCGCGGATGCGCGCCCGGAGGTCGTCCAGCACGAGCTGCGAGACATCGAAATTGCCCGGCGCCGCCAGCGGCGTCAGGCCGGAGGAACCCGGCGCCTTCGGGATGATGGCGCCCGGCACCAGCTTCACCGTGGCGGGGTTCAGCACCCCGTCATCCTCCGCCTGCCAGATGCCGGTGGCGGCGATGGAGGCGTTCTTCAGCACCAGCTCCACCACCTTGTTGGCGGTGCGGATGTCGGGCAGCGCCTTCATCACCGGGCCGCGGCCATAGGTCTCGCCCGGCAGCTTCATCCAGCGGAAGGCGATGAAGGGGCTGTCCAGGAAGCGGCCCGAGGCCAGCGGCACCGCCTGCCCCTCCCACTCCAGCACCGCGAGATAGGCGCTGCCCTGGCGCTCGGGCCAGACGGCCTCCACCACGCGGTGGCGGCGCGGCGCCTCCTCCGGCCCGCACGCGGCCAGGAGGGCGGGCGGCAGCGGCGCGCCGGGGTAGCGCGCCTCGATCGCCGCCGCATCCAGCATGACGCTGCGATAGACGGTATCCAGCCGGCCGCCCGGGCCTTCCTCCAGCACCGCCTCGCGCAGCGGCACGGCGGTGAAGCGCAGCGCGGAGGCGGCGCCGGGCGGCGCCTCCTCCACCAGCAGCACGCCGGTGCCGGCCACCACCAGGTCGAGGAAGGCCTGGTGCATCTCCAGCGCGAAGTTGGAGCGGTCGAGATGGCCCTGCAGCGTCTCGGTGGCCCGCTCCAGCGCCTCGGCGGCGGCGGCGGCGTCCGGCCCCTCGGCCAGGGCGCGGCTGGGGGCGAGGCCGAACCAGCGCGACCAGGGCGGCGTCAGCTCGGCCAGCAGGCTGGCGGCGAGCTGCTCGGCGGCGTCGGGCGCCGTCGCGTCATACAGCGTCGGGCCGCCGCTGCCGGGGGTGCGGGCCAGGACGTGATCGTAGCATTCCTGCCAGATGCTCTCCCAGGGGCGGCGCCGGTCCTGCGCCGCCTGCTGGCGGGCCAGCAGGGTTTCCGGGGTCAGGCTCATGCGTTCATTCCCCGAGCAGGGTCTTGCGGGCACCGGCGAGGCCGGCGGCGGGGGCGGCATCGAGCACGCCGCGGGCGGAGGTGGTGATGGTGCCCGCCAGCCCGCGGCG
>NZ_JCACVY010000326.1:0-2185 GCF_058833935.1 Roseomonas sp. TS2
GGCGGAGGTCTCGGCGCCGCCGCCGGTGCTGCCGCCGCGGCCCGTGGAGCCGTCCCTGGAGGACTGGGCGCAGCCGCAGCCGAGGGACCCGGCGCAGGACCCTGGCTGGAAGCAGGACCCCACCTGAAAAAATGGGCCGGCCGGACGAGCCGGCCGGCCCAACAGCCGGCCCCCGGAAGGGCTGGCTGATCGGACGGCGGCCTGCCGGGAAATAAGGCCGCCGCCGAATCCGGGCGCCCTGCTCAGCCGGCCGTGCGGGCGGCGCGGCGGGCGCGGGCGGCCTGCTGGCGCTGGGTGCGCTTGGCGGCGCTGGCGTGCTGGCGCTGGCGGGTTGTGCTGCGCGCGCTGTGGCGGCGGGTGTGCTGGCGCGCCGCCGCCGGCTGCGCCTGGGTGCCTGCCGTGACGGCCTGGCCACGCGGGGCGCGGGCCTCGGCAGTGCCGGAAAGGGCGGTCAGGGCCAGCGGTGCGGCCAGGGCGAAGGCCGCGAGCAGGAGGCGGAACGAGCGGAGCATTGCGGTGGATTCCTGATGGCGAGGGAAGCACGCCCCTCAGCCAACAGGCTGCGCAAGCTGGCCTCTCGCCAGGATGGG
The DNA here is from genome assembly GCF_058833935.1 of Roseomonas sp. TS2. Lineage (NCBI taxonomy): Bacteria > Pseudomonadati > Pseudomonadota > Alphaproteobacteria > Acetobacterales > Roseomonadaceae > Roseomonas > Roseomonas sp. TS2. The sequence goes on from NZ_JCACVY010000326.1 coordinate 591, forward strand.
CCGGCGCTGAATTCACCGTAATGAAGTGTTTGCCTTCAGAGCAGGCAGAGCAGCTGCAACTCGCGCCGCAGCGCCTCGGGCAGGGCGGCGATGCCGTCATCCGCCGCGCCGTCGGGGCGGGCGGCGATGTCGGGCGGCGCGGCCTCGGGCGCCAGGTAGCGCCAGCCCTGGAAGGCCTTCACCGGCCGCGCCGCCACCGCCACCAGCGCCGGGTCCAGCACCAGGGCGGCGTACGCCGTGCCGTCCTCCGCCGCCTCGGTGCGGATGTCGAGGATGCGCTGGCGGACGCAGGCGAAGCCGGCCACCACCCAGTAGAGCGAGCCGCCCGCCAGCACCTCCTCCGCCCGCTTGGGCTGCATGCGGGTGAGGTGGCGGAGCGGCGGGTCGAGGCGGGCGCGCCGCTCCTGCGCGGCGCGGAGGGAGGCCACGTCGCGCGGGCCGACGCAGAGCTTGATGATGTGCAGCACGCCGCCTGATCTACGCCCCCCGCGCCGCGCCGCAAGGGGGGTCGATCGTGGTGCTTCCTTTGTGTGGCGCGCTGCGGCACGCTGCTCCCCGGCCACACCCGGCGGCATGATCGGGGCCGGGCCAGGACGGCGGCCGCGGCCGCCGCGGACAGGGAAGGAAGACCGATGCAACGACGCGAGATGCTCTTCGCCGGCGCGCTGGCGGCCACGCTGCCGGTGCTGGCGCCACGCCTGGCGGCGGCGCAGCCCAAGCAGGCCGGCTGGCCGCGCGCGCTCACCATGGGCACGGCGGCGCCGGGCGGCACCTACGCGCTCTACGGCCCGGCCTGGGGGCAGATGGCGCAGGCGGCGACGGGGGTCGCCATCTCCTACCGGACCACCCAGGGGCCGAACCAGAACATCCTGCTGGTGGAGCGCAAGGAGGTGGAGATCGCCATGACCACCATGGGCGTGGCGCTGCAGGCCTGGGAAGGCAAGGGCGACTGGACCCAGGGCAAGCAGTTCCGCGAGATCCGCGCGCTGTTCCCGATGTATGACACGCCCTTCCACGGCATCGCGCTGAAGCGCAGCGGCATCACCCGCTTCGCGCAGCTGGAGGGCAAGAACATCGGCGTCGGCCCGCGCGGGGGCACGCCCGGCACCTACTTCCCCATCATCATGAGCACGCTGGGCTACAAGCCGGGGGCGGTGCGCTACGGCTCCGGCTCCGACATGGCGGGGCAGCTGCAGGACGGGCTGCTGGATGCCTACCTCTTCGCCTCCGGCATCCCCGTGCCCTCCTTCAGCGAGGCCGAGACGCAGGGCGATGTGGTGTTCCTCGACTTCACCGAGGCGGAGGTGGCGAAGCTGACGGCGGCGTTGCCCGAGCTCTCCCCCGGCACCATCCCGGCCAGCACCTACCGCACCGCCGGGCGCGATCTGCGGGTGGTCGGCATGTTCAACTTCGCCATCGCGCATCGCAGCCTGGACGAGGGCCTGGTCTATGCCATCGTCAAGGCGGTGATGGACGGCAACGCGCAGCTGGTGCAGGCGATCGCGGCGGCGCGCGAGACGGTGCCGGCCAATGCCGCCAAGAACGGCTTCCTGCCCTTCCATCCCGGCGCGGCGCGCTACTTCCGCGAGAAGGGC
>NZ_JCACVY010000327.1:0-2170 GCF_058833935.1 Roseomonas sp. TS2
CCCAGCCGGTGGCCGGCACCCTGGCGCGCGATTTCGGCGACAGCGGCGCCGGCGGCCCGGCCCGCGGCCTGACCTATGCCGCGCCGCCCGGCGCGCGGGTGGTCAGCCCCTGCGGCGGCAGCATCGCCTTCGCGGGGCCTTTCCGCTCCTATGGGCAGTTGTTGATTGTCGATTGCGGGGGCGGCTACCATTTCGTGCTGGCGGGGCTGGAGCGGCTGGATGCCGAGATCGGCGCCCGCGTCCTGGCCGGCGAGCCGGTCGGCCAGCTCGGCGGCGGCGAGGAGAATGGCCGCGCCTCGCTCTATGTCGAGCTGCGGCGCAACAGCCAGCCGGTGGACCCGAAGGCGTGGTTCCGTGGCCGTGGCTAGCCGGCGCCAGGGGTCAATTGTCCAGAAAGGTTTCAGTTTGCCCCTTGCACAGGAATTCGCTCTAGGGTGTCTCGCAGGGCCGTGGAACTCGCCACGGCGAAAGGATCGTTGACCGGCATGAGGGGTCGCCGCATGAAGCCTGGAATGCGCATGGTCGGGGTGGTGGCGGCGGCGTTCACCGCCGGCGCCGTGCTGGGGCCGGTGGTGGCGCCGCCCGTGATGTCCGCCTTCGCCCAGGAGGCCGGCAACCGCGCCGAGACCTATCGCCTGCTGAACCTGTTCGGCGACGTGTTCGAGCGTGTCCGCGCCGAGTATGTCGAGCCGGTGAAGGACCGCGAGGTCATCGAGGCGGCCATCAACGGCATGCTGCAGGGGCTCGACCCGCACAGCAGCTACATGAACGCCCGCTCCTTCCGCGACATGCAGGTGCAGACCCGCGGCGAGTTCGGCGGCCTCGGCATCGAGGTCAGCCAGGAAGGCGGCTATGTGAAGGTGATCAGCCCGATCGACGACACGCCGGCGGCCAAGGCGGGCGTCAAGCCGGGCGATCTCATCACCCATCTCAACGGCGAATCCGTGCAGGGCCTGACGCTGCAGGAATCGGTCGAGAAGATGCGCGGCGAGCGCGGCAGCAGCATCAAGCTGACCATCCGCCGGCCCGGCACCGAGACGCCGATCGAGCTGTCCCTGACCCGCGACGTGATCCGCCCGCAGGTGGCGCGCTTCCGGCTGGAAGGCAATGACATCGGCTATGTCCGCCTCTCCTCCTTCAACGAGCAGACGGAGAGCGCCCTGCGCCGCGCCGTCACCACCATGCGGTCGCAGGCGGGCGGCAACCTGAAGGGGCTGATCCTCGACCTGCGCAACAACCCGGGCGGGTTGCTGGACCAGGCGGTGCAGGTCTCGGACGACTTCCTGGAGCAGGGCGAGATCGTCTCCACCCGCGCCCGCCGCCCGGACGACGCGCAGCGCTGGAACGCCAAGCCCGGCGACATCACCGAGGGGCTGCGGGTGGTGGTGCTGGTCAATGGCGGCTCCGCCTCGGCCAGCGAGATCGTCGCCGGCGCCCTGCAGGACCACCGCCGCGGCGTGGTGCTCGGCACCAAGTCCTTCGGCAAGGGCAGCGTGCAGACCGTCATGCCGATCCCCGGCAACGGCGCCATCCGCCTGACCACGGCGCGCTACTACACCCCCTCCGGCCGCTCCATCCAGGCGCTGGGCATCAGCCCGGATGTCGAGGTGCTGGCGACCCGCGAGGAAGGCAACGCCCCGCTGCGCGACCGCGAGGCCGATCTGCGCCGCGCGCTGCGCAACGACAACGCCACGCATGAGAGCGCGCCGCTGCCGCCGCTGAACCTGCCGGCCGGGGTGCTGGACAAGGTGCAGCGCATGCCGCCCGAGGGTGCGCCGGCCTTCGACCCGACCAAGCCGGAGACCGACTTCCAGCTGCAGCAGGCCGTGTCGCTGCTGCGCGCCTGGTCTGCGGCCGAGCCGCAGCGCCGCGCCGCGCGCTGAACGCCGCGCGCCCGCGGGGTAAGATGAGCGGGGGATGAGCGGCATGGACGCTCGGGCCGCCTGGCGGGCGCTGGGGGTGTTCTGGGCCGTGGTCCTGGCCGGCGGCATCGGGACGGTGGGGGTGCTCCACTGGCTCGGCGCGCCGGAAGGGCCCGCCCGGCTCGCCTCGCCGCAGCCTGCGCCCCGCGCTGCCGCGCCGGCGGCGCGGGCGGCCCCTTCTCCTGCGGCCCCTTCCCCTGCGGCCGGTTCCCCCGGGGCCGTTTCCCCTGCGGCCGGGCCGGACGCGG
>NZ_JCACVY010000328.1:0-2166 GCF_058833935.1 Roseomonas sp. TS2
CGAGGTCGATCTCTCCGGCGGGGCCGCCGCGCGCGCCCCGGAGGCGGCGCGCCAGCACCGCCCAGCCCGCCGCCTCAAGCCGGGCGGCCACGGCTTCCTCCGCCTGCTGGCCGCGCATCGTGGCGGCGGCGCGTGTCTCGGGCGTGCGGCGCATCGCGCCACTCTTCACGCAGGCGTGAAACGGCGCAAGCCGGGCTGTGGCCGCGCGCCTTCCGCCCCACATCGGGAAGCATGCAGAGACGCCCCGGCCGGCTGCGCCGCTTCTTCCGTCGCGGCCTGATCGCCGCCGCCCTGATCCTGATTCTGGCCGGCCTCGGCGCGGCCGGGCTGCTCTGGGCCAGCCTGCCCCCGCGCGCGGGGCGCATCGGCCTGCCCGGCCTCTCCGCCCCGGTGGAGGTGGTGGAGGATTCGCACGGCATCCCCCGCATCACCGCCCGCACCGAGGCGGATGCGGCGCGCGCGCTGGGCTGGCTGCATGCGCGGGACCGGCTGTTCCAGATGGAGCTGATGCGCCGCAACGCCAGCGGCCGCCTGGCCGAGATCGCCGGCCCGGCGGCGCTGCGGCTGGACCGCTTCCACCGCACCCTGGGCCTCCGCCAGCGCGCCGAGGCCGATTACGACGCCCTGCCGCCCGACACGCGCGCCGTGCTGGAGGCCTATGCCGAGGGGGTGAACGCCTGGATCGGCGCGCGCGGCCGGCTCGCCGCGCCGGAATTCCTGGCGCTCGGCGTGCCGGAGCCGTGGCAGCCGGCGCATTCGCTGCTCTGGGCCAAGACCATGGGGCTGTGGCTCTCCAACAACTGGCGCACGGAGCTGGACCGCGCCCGCCTCGCCGCCCTGCTGCCGCCCGCGCGGCTGGCCGAGCTGTGGCCGGCCGATGACAGCCCCGGCCGCCCCGATGGCGCGGCGGAGCGGCAGGCGGCGCTGGAGCCGGGATTGCTGGAGCCGGGGCGGATGGCGCGCCTCGCCGCCGCCCTGCCGCGCTTCCCCGAGGATGCGCCGCTGCCCAATGTCGCCTCCAATGCCTGGGCGCTGGCGCCTGCCCGCTCGGCCAGCGGCGGCGCGCTGCTGGCGTCCGACCCGCATCTCGGCTTCCAGGCGCCGATCCTGTGGTACCTGGCGCGGATCGAGCTGCCGGGCGGCCGCTTCCTGGCGGGCGCCACCGCGCCGGGGGTGCCCTTCATGGTGGTCGGCCGCAACGAGAGCCTGGCCTGGGGCTTCACCACCACCCATTCCGACACGCAGGACCTGTTCATCGAGCGCCTCTCCGGCGCCGAGGGCTACGAGACGCCGGACGGCCCCCGCCCCTTCACCGTGCGGGAGGAGCGCATCGCCATCCGCGGCCAGGAGGAGCAGGTGCTGCGGGTGCGCGAGACGCGGCACGGCCCGGTGATCTCCGACCTGGAGGGCAGCCCGGCGGACGGCACGGTGCTCGCGGTGCAAATGGCCAATCTGGAGCCGGGCGACAGCGCCGCCGCCGGGCTGCTGGCGCTGAACCGCGCGGGCGACCTCGCCACGGCGCGGGCGGCGGCCGCCCGCATCACCGCGCCGCCGCAGAACCTGATGGTGGCGGACGCGGCGGGCGGCATCGCCATGTACCTCACCGGCCGCACGCCGCTGCGCCGCGCCGGCGATGGCAGCCTGCCCGCGCCCGGCTGGGATGGCAGCCATGACTGGGCCGGCTTCCTGCCCTTCGACGCGCTGCCCCATGCCGAGCGCCCCGCCGGCGGCGCACTGGTGAACGCCAACAACCGCGTGCAGCCGGAGGGGGCGGAGCCCTATCTCGGCCGCGACTGGCATGGCGACTGGCGCTTCCGCCGCATCCACGGCCTGCTGGCGCAGCGCGGGCGCCACACGCCGCAGGACCAGGCGGCGATCCAGCAGGATGCCACCAGCCTGTTCGCGCGGGAGGTGCTGCCGGTGCTGCTGGCCCTGCCCCGCCCCGGCGGCCCGGCCGGCGTGGCGCGCGACCTGCTGCTGGGCTGGGAGGGCGAGATGGCGGTGGACCGGCCGCAGCCGCTCATCTTCAACGCCTGGTGGAAGCTGGCCGCCCGCATGGCGCTGGCGCATGGCGGCGTGCCGGAGGGCGGCTGGCAGCCCACGGCGGAGTTCCTGCGCTTCGTGCTGCACCCGGACGGGCGCGGCACGCATTGGTGCCGCCCCGCC
>NZ_JCACVY010000329.1:0-2140 GCF_058833935.1 Roseomonas sp. TS2
TGCCGCCATCCCCTGCCGCATCCCCTGCCGCATCCCCTGCCTCATCCCCCTGGGCAAGCGCCCCCTGCCGGGTCTATCCCGTGCCGTCACCGACCCGCAGGAGAGATGCCCATGTCCCGTCCGAAGCCCGTGATGCTCGTCATCCTGGATGGCTGGGGCTGGCGCGAGGACGAGGCGGACAACGCCGTGCGGCAGGCCAGCACCCCCTGCTTCGACCGCCTCTGGGCCGAAAGCCCGCACAGCTTCCTGCGCACCTGCGGCGAGGATGTCGGCCTGCCGCACGGGCAGATGGGCAATTCCGAGGTGGGCCACCTCAACCTCGGCGCCGGCCGCGTGGTGATGCAGGACCTGCCGCGCATCGACCGCGCCGTGGCCGACGGCTCGCTCGCCACCCTGCCCGCCGTCGCCGGGCTGATCGGCAGGCTGAAGGCGAGCGGCGGCACGCTGCACCTGATGGGCCTGCTCTCCCCCGGCGGCGTGCACAGCCACCAGGAGCACGGGCTGGCGCTGGCGAAGGTCTTTGCCGGCGCCGGCATCCCCGTGGCCATCCATGCCTGGACCGACGGGCGCGACACCCCGCCCCAGGCGAGCCCGGACTACCTCGCCGCCTTCGAGCCGAAGCTGCCCGCGGGGGCGCGCCTCGCCACCGTCACCGGCCGCTACTACGCCATGGACCGCGACAACCGCTGGGAGCGGGTGCGCCAGGCCTGGGACGCCATCGTCGAGGCCAAGGGGGAGCGGGCGGAGAGCGCCGCCGCCGCCATCGCCGCCGCGCACGCCGCCGGCAAGACGGACGAGTTCATCCCCGCCAGCGTCATCGGCGGCTATGCGGGGATGAAGGATGGCGACGGGCTGCTCTGCTTCAACTTCCGCGCCGACCGGGTGCGGCAGATCCTGACCGCGCTGCTCGACCCGGCCTTCGACGGCTTCGCGCCGCCGCGCCGCCCGAGGCTCGCCGGCGCCGCCGGCATGACGGAATACTCCACCGCGCTGAACCCGCTGCTGGAGACGCTGTTCGCCCCGCAGTCGATGCAGGACATCCTCGGCGCCGTGGTCTCGAAGGCCGGGCTGCGCCAGCTCCGCATGGCGGAGACGGAGAAGTACCCGCATGTCACCTACTTCCTGAACGGCGGCGAGGAGACCCCCTTCCCCGGCGAGGAGCGCGTCATGGTCGCCTCCCCCAAGGTGGCCACCTACGACCTGCAGCCCGAGATGTCGGCCCCCGAGCTGGCCGGGAAGGCGGTGGAGGCGATCAGCTCGGGGAAATTCGACCTGATCGTGCTGAACTTCGCCAATGCCGACATGGTGGGCCACACCGGCAGCCTGGCCGCCGCCATCAAGGCGTGCGAGGCGGTGGATGCGGGCCTGGCGCGGATCGAGGCGGCGGTGGCCGCCCAGGGCGGCGCCCTGCTGGTGACGGCCGACCACGGCAACGCCGAGATGATGAAGGACCCGGCCACGGGCGGCCCCTTCACCGCCCACACCACCAACGTGGTGCCGGTGCTGCTGCGCGGCGGCCCGGCCGGCGCCACGCTGCGCGAGGGGCGGCTGGCCGATGTGGCGCCCACCCTGCTCGCCCTGCTCGGCCTGGACCAGCCGGCGGCGATGACGGGGCGGAGCCTGATCGCTGGCTGAGGCGGGGGCGGCGCGGCATGGCGGCGGCGGCATGGCGGCGGTGAGCCTGCCCCCGGGCGGCGCGCTGCGCGCCCTGCTGCTGCTGGCGCCGCTTGCCCTGCTGGCCCCGGCCTTCCTGGCCTGGGGCGCCGAGAACCCCACGGCGCGCAGCGTGCAGGAGGCGGAGCGCGCCGCCGAGGCCGCCCGCGCCGCCGCGCAGGCCGCCGCCGAGGCCGCCCGCACGGCCGCCGAGGCGGAGTCCACCCTGGCCCGCCAGCGCGCCGAGGCCGGCCGCCGCGCCGTGGCCGCCGACGAGGCGGCCGACGCCGCCGAGGCCGCCGCGCGCGAGGCGGCGGTGGTGCGCGACAACGCGCTGGTCGACCTGCAGCGGCGGGCGGAGGCGATGGCGCCGCTGCTGCCGCTGATGCGCCGGCTCGGCCAGTGGCCGGCCGAGACCCTGCTCGCCGTGCCGGTGGACCCCGAGACGGCGCTGCGCGGCGCGCTGGTGCTGCGCGGGCTGACGCGC
>NZ_JCACVY010000330.1:0-2130 GCF_058833935.1 Roseomonas sp. TS2
CCCTTCCGCGCCGGGCGCTAACGCCCGGCCATGGCCCCTCCGGGCGCTAACGCCCGGCCATCGCCTTGTTCTCCAGCCGCGAGATCAGCCGCACCAGCGGCCAGAGCAGCAGGAAGTAGGCCACCGCCGCCGCCACGATGGGGGTGGCGTTGTAGGTGGCGTTCTGCGCCTGCCGCGCCTGGAACAGCAGCTCCGGCAGCGCGACGACGGAGGCGATGGAGGTGAGCTTCACCACCTCCAGCGTGTTGCTCACCAGGTCGGGCAGCACGTTGCGCACCGCCTGCGGCAGGATGACATGGCGCAGCGCCTGCCCGCGCGTGAGGCCGGTGGAGCGCGCCGCCTCCATCTGCCCCGCCGGCACGCTGCCGATGCCGGCGCGCAGCACCTCGCCGTAATAGGCGCCGGTGTTGAGGAAGAAGCCGATGGCCACCGCCCCCCAGGCGCCGACATCGATGCCGGCGAAGGGCAGCCCGGCATAGAGGAACACCAGCAGCACCAGCGGCGGGATGGCGCGGAACAGGTCGGTCCACGCCGCCGCGGCGAGGCGGATGCCGCGCGGCCCGGAGGTGGAGAGCAGCGCCAGGATGACGCCGCCCGCGAGGCCGAGCGGCACCGTGATGGCGGAGAGCGCCAGGGTGTAGAGGAAGCCCTGCCACAGGATCGGCCAGGCCTCGCGCAGGATGTCGCCGTTGAGGAAGGCGAAGAGGAACTCTTCCATGGGTGGCGGCTCCCTCAGCGCTTCCAGGCGAAGCGCGTCTCGACCCAGCGGCCGAGCGCGACGACGGGGATGAACAGGATCAGGTAGGCGATGGCGCCGAGCGTCAGCGGCGAGGGGTTGGCCGAGAAGGACATGGCGCTCTGCGCGGCGCCCAGGATCTCGGCGACTCCCACCACCGAGCCCAGCGCCGTGCCCTTGGTGATGGCGATGGTGCGGTTGGTCAGCGGCGGGATGGTGATGCGCAGCGCCTGCGGCAGCACCACCAGCCGCAGCGTCTGGAAGAAGCCGAGGCCGGTGGAGCGCGCCGCCTCCCACTGCCCCTTCGGCACGGCGGTGATGCCGGCCCAGTAGATTTCCTCGGCGAAGGCCATCAGCACCAGGGTCAGCGAGAGCCAGGTGGCGGCGAAGCCCGACATGCCGAGCCCCATGGCCGGCAGCCCGAAGAACAGCAGCACGATGATGACCAGCGGCGGCAGGGCGCGGAACAGGTCGACCACGAAGATGATCAGCCAGTTCAGCGGCCGGATGCCGCAGGCGCGCAGCAGCGCCAGCGCCAGCCCGAGGGCGAGGCCGGACACCACGATCAGCAGCGCCAGGATGACGGTGAGCCCCAGCCCCTGCGCGATCAGCGGCAGGTAGGTGCCCATCACCTTCAGGTTGAAGAAGGAGAAGAGGAAGCTTTCAAGACCGCCCATGGCGCGCGCCCCGCCGCCTCAGTGCCGGTCGATCTGGCGGATGAAGGCGCGGGTGCGCTCGTGCCGCGGGTCGCCGAAGATCTGGGCGGGCGGCCCTTCCTCCAGCTTCTCGCCATCGGCCATGAACACCACGCGGTCGGCGGCGGCCTTGGCGAAGGCCATCTCGTGGCTCACCACCACCATGGTCATGCCGTCCTGCCGCAGCTCGCGCATCACCGCCAGCACGCCGCCCACCAGCTCGGGGTCCAACGCGCTGGTCGGCTCGTCGAACAGCATGACGCGCGGCTCCAGCGCGATGGCGCGGGCGATGGCCACGCGCTGCTGCTGCCCGCCCGAGAGCTGCGCCGGGTAGTGGTCCATCCGCTCGGCCAGGCCGACGCGGTCGAGCGCCCGGGCGGCGGCCTCCTCGGCCTGGGCGCGCTCCTGCTTCAGCACCTTGCGCAGCGCCAGCATCACGTTCTGCCGCGCCGTCATGTGCGGGTAGAGGTTGAAGCTCTGGAACACCATGCCGATGCGCCGGCGCGCCGCGTTGATGTCGGTGGCACGGCTCAGCAGCTCGATGCCGTCGACATGGATGGAGCCGTCATCCGGCTCCTCCAGCCGGTTCAGACAGCGCAGCAGGGTGGACTTGCCGGAGCCGGAGGGGCCGATGATGAAGACCAGCTCGCGCTCCGCCACGCTGAGGTCGACGCCCTTCAGCACCGTCAGCGGGCCGAA
>NZ_JCACVY010000331.1:0-2121 GCF_058833935.1 Roseomonas sp. TS2
CAGCACCTACAACTCGCCGGGCGGCGGCTCCGGCGTCGCCATCCCGCAGGGGGCCACCACCACGCTGCTGGGCCAGGACGGCTCGGTGCGCCAGGTGCCGACGCCGCGCTGATGGCCATGGAAATCCTCTACTTCGCCTGGGTCCGGCAGAAGGTCGGCCAGGGCGCCGAGACGCTGGAGCCGCCGGCCGAGGTGGCGGACGTGGCGGGGCTGATGCGCTGGCTGGCGGCGCGCAGCCCGGGCCATGCGGCGGCCTTCGCCCAGCCGGGGCAGATCCGCGCCGCGGTGAACCAGGAATTCTGCCCGCCCGACCACCCGGTGCGGCCGGGCGACGAGGTGGCCTTCTTCCCCCCCGTGACGGGCGGCTGAGGCCATGGCCACGGTCCGCGTGCAGGAAGCACCCTTCGACATCGCGGCCGAGCAGGCGGCGCTGGCGGAGGGCCGTGTCGATGTCGGCGGCATCGCCGCCTTCACCGGCCTGTGCCGCGCCGATGACGGCATCGCGGCGCTGGTGCTGGAGCACTACCCCGGCATGACCGAGCGGGCGCTGGCCGGCATTGCCGCCGAGGCGGAATCGCGCTGGCCGCTCACCGGCTGCACCGTCATCCACCGCGTGGGGCGCATCCTGCCCGGCGAGCCGATCGTGCTGGTGCTGGCCGCCAGCGCCCACCGCACCGCCGCGCTGGAGGCCTGCGCCTTCCTCATCGACTGGCTGAAGACCGGCGCCCCCTTCTGGAAGCGCGAGGAATTCGCCGACGGGCGCGAGCGCTGGGTGGAGGCCCGCGCCAGCGACGACGCCGCCGCCGAGCGCTGGCGGCAGGCCGGCTAGCGCCATGCGCCGGGCCGGGCGCCTCGCCGCCATCCTCGCGGCGGTGCCGCTGCTGGTCTGGCCCGCCTTCCTCAACGGCTACCCGCTGCTGTTCAGCGACACCGGCGCCTTCCTGGCGCAGACAATCGAGCCGCTGATGATCTGGGACAAGCCCTGGATCTACGGCCCGCTGCTGCACCTGTTCCACTGGGAGCAGACGCTCTGGGCGCCGCTGCTGGCGCAGGGGCTGGCGCTCTCGCACCTGCTGTGGCTGACCCAGCGCGTGCTGCGCGCCACCGGGCAGGGCACGGGCGCCACGCCGGCCGCGCACATGCTGCTCTGCGCCGCGCTCGCCACCCTCACCGCCCTGCCCTGGGTGGCGGCGCTGCTGATGCCGGACATCCTCACCCCCCTGGCGGTGCTGGCGCTGTTCCTGCTGGGCTTCGCCCCGCCCGGCGCGCTGTCCCGCGGCGAGGCGCTCTACCTGCTGCTGCTCGGCGCGCTCGCCATCGCGGCGCACCTGTCCAACCTGCCGCTGGCCTTCGCGCTGCTGGTGCTGGCGGCGCTCTACGCCCGGGCGCTGCGGCCGGTGCTGCGGGTGGCGGCGCCGCTCGGGCTGGCGGTGCTGCTGCTGCTCGGCAGCAACGCCGTAGGGCATGGGCGGCTCTCCCTCTCGCCCTATGGCTCCACCTTCCTGCTGGCGCGGCTGATCGGCGACGGGCCGGCGGCGCGCACCATCGCCGAACGCTGCCCGCAATCGGGCTGGTATCTCTGCGCCTGGGCCGGGCGCCTGCCGGCGGACAGCGACGTCTTCCTCTGGACCCCCGACAGCCCGGTGAACCGCGACGCCGAGGGCCGCCCCCGCTTCCTGGGCGGCGTGCTGCTGGCGGAGGAGGCACGGATCATCGTGGCCGAGACGCTGCGGCGCGAGCCCCTGGCCGTGGGCTGGGCGGCGCTCGGCAACGGCGCGGCGCAGCTCTTCAAGGCCGGGGTGGGAGACACGCTGAGCCGCCACGCACTGGGTGATTCGGTCCGCCCGCGCCTCGTCCAGGCCTTCCCGCCCGCCGAGGTGGCGGCGCATGACGCCGCCGCCCAGGCGCAGGACCGGCTGGAGGGCCTCGCCGCGCCCTTCCTCTGGCCGCAGGGCGTGGTGCTGGTGCTGGGCGCGCTGGGGCTGCTGGCCTTCTGGCGCGCGCTGGCCCGGCGCGGCGGCCCCCTGCCCGAGGCGGAGCGGCGGCTGCGCCTGGCCTTCGTGCTGGTGCTGCTGGTCGCGGTCTCGGGCAATGCGCTGGCCACCGGCGCGCTCTCCAAGC
>NZ_JCACVY010000332.1:0-2099 GCF_058833935.1 Roseomonas sp. TS2
GTGCCGCCGGCGGCATGGACCCCGCAGAGGGATGCGGCCCCGCCAAGCCCGTGCGGACGGCGCAGGTCACGCCGTATTGTTTCGCATTTAGAATGTAATCCACAAATGCTTCCCTGCTTTCGGGGCCGCGCGTGGCGTTGCGGTTTCCAAACCAAAGGGAGGGAATAGAGATATGGCGAGAGAGCAATCCTCATCCGCCGCCGTGGCGGATGCCGGCGCCGCGTCCCGGATGCGGTTCTTCGACGATGGCATCACGATCGATCTCGACGCCGAGCTGCGGAAGAAGCACGGCTCCGACATCAGCATCCCGGTGTTCCGCGTCGATGCCGACGCCGTCGAGGGCTTCAACATCGACAAGGACGCCTACTACGCCAGCAGCGCCAGCAAGCTGATGACCGGCTTCTTCGCGGAGCTGCTGTCCACCGCGCTGGGCTCGCGGAACGGCGGCGACGTCAGCCGCTTCGAGACGAAGTACGCGCTGGGCGGCAAGGAGATGATTCTCCACATCGGCGACGACGTCTTCGTCTATGCGCCCGACAACCACCGCACCATCAACGTCAGCGCGCGCGACGACGTCTTCGTCTACGCGCCCGGCAATGACGGCAACATCATCGCGCGCGGCGACGACGTCTTCATCTTCGCGCCGGACAATGATGGCGGGCTGAACGCCTTCGCGCGCTCCGTGGCCGATGCGGCGGCGAAGGCCAAGGGCACGTCGCCGCAATCGAGCGACATCGTCGGCGCCGCCCGGGCGAAGGCGGAAGCCGACGCCTACACCTTCATCTATGCCAAGGACAACCAGGGCAACGTCCACGCCGCGGCCGATGCCGACGCCACGGCGAAGGCGGAGGCCGACATCTTCGCCCTGCGCGGCGACGCCAAGGCGGTGGCGGTGGCCCTGGCCGATGCCGAGTCCAAAATCCTGGTCTACGCGCCAGGCGGCGGCAAGGTGAGCACGAACGGAGACGCGGATGCCGTGGCCATGGCCAGCGCCGTGGCGGAAAGCCGCCAGGGCGACGCGACGGCGCTGAGCGACACCACGGCGGTCGCCTCCGTGGAGACCGACGTCATCCTGTGGCAGGGCGGCTACGACCACTACTTCTTCGCCTGACCCTTCCGGGCCGGGGCGGCGCCCCGGCCCTCCGGCACGCCCTTGCCTTCAGCGCTCCGGCACGGCGAAGCGGGTCCAGCCCGGCAGCGCCGCCGCCATGTCGAACTCGCGCCATTTCGGGTGGCGCGGCGGCCGCCGCAGCGCCCCGGCATGCGCCAGCAGGCTCTGCCCGAAGCGGACCAGCCGCGCATGCCGCTCGCTGCCCGCCGGCCAGGCATAGACCGCGAGGACGGCGCCGAGCGACAGCGTCTCCACCGCCTCGCCGCCGCCGATCAGCCGCGGATAGTCGGCCGCCGACAGCCGCGCGCGCTGGTAGGTCTGCAGCATGGCCGGGGTGGCGGGCAGCGGCAGGAAGCGCAGCCCCGCGCCGGTCTCCAGCCCCGAGAAGAGGCGTGCCGGCTTGCCCGCGACATAGATCATGGCGGCGATCTCGCCGCGCCGCAGCTGCTCCAGCGCCACGTCCTGCGGCGCATGCGCCAGGCGCGCGCCGACGCCCAGCAGGTCGAGCAGCACCGAGGCCGTCATCGCGGTGCCGCTGCCGCGCACATCCACATTGACGGCGCGGCCCTCAAGCTGCCCGATCTCCGTCACGTCGCCGGTGGCGAGGAGGTGGATCTCCTCGTCGTAGAGCTTCGCGATGTAGTGGATGCGCTGCGCGATGTTCGGGTAGAGCCGCTGGCGCAGGGCGAAGGCCAGCACGTCGGACTGGACGATCGCCATGTCCACGCCGCGCAGATACATCAGGTCGGCGATGTTCTGCAGCGAGCCCTTGCCGAGGATGGGCAGCAGGCGGAGCCGGTCGCCATCGTCCAGCTCCGCCGCGAGGTCGGAGGCGATGCGGATATAGGTGCCGTCGATGCCGCCGGCGATGAGCCCGAGCACGCCGCCATTGGCCACATCGGCGGGGTTGCGGCGCGCGCCCGGCGCGGGGGCTTCCTGGGCATGGGCCCCGGCGGCGGGCGCCAGGGCCGCCAGCAGGGCGAGGCCG
>NZ_JCACVY010000333.1:0-2090 GCF_058833935.1 Roseomonas sp. TS2
CCTCGGCCAGCAGGGCGAGGGCGCGCTCCGGCTCGCGCACGATCATGTCGCCCGTCGGCGCCACGGCGCGCACCAGCACCCGCTCGCGCGGCCAGCCGCGGGAGAGGGCGAATTCCTCCAGCATCGGCACCCAGGCGGCGCCGCCCGTCAGCAGCGCCACGCGCGGATGCGCGGCGAGCGCGAGGGCGAGCGACGCATCCGCCATGCCGGTGACGGGGATGCCCGCCAGCTCCCGCGCCGCGTCCAGCCCCGGATCGCCGAAGCAGGCGATGGCGATGGCATCCACGCTGCCGGCGTGCTCCGCCACCTGCTCCAGCACCGCGTGCCCGGCGATGGCCGCCGCCACCCGGCTGGCGATGTAGCGCGCGCCGAAGCGCGCCGTGGCGGGCACGAGCGCGACATGCGCCAGGCCGAGCCGCGGCAGCGCCGCCGTGGCCAGCGCGCGCATCCGCTCCGTCATCGCGCTGTCGGTGTTGCCGTTGAGCAGGAGGATTCGCATGCGGCGGCCCTGAAGGAACTGGCGGGGTCCGGGGTGACCCTGTCACCCCGGCGGGGGCGCGGGGGCGGCGCCCCCGCTACTTCGAGAACCGGTAGGGTGCCGCGCTTTCCTCGTGCGGGTCCAGGTTGAGCCGGTGCTCCAGCGGCGGGAAGGCGCGGGAGCGGCACTCGGCACGGTCGCACAGGCGGCAGGAGAGGCCGATGCCGGTGCGCGCGCGCTGGAGGTCCAGCCCGTCCGCATAGACCACCTCCGCGGCCCGCCCGAGATCGCAGCCCATGGCGACGACATGCACCGGCGCCGGCTCGCCCCACCGGCTCGGCCCCGTGACGGTGCGGGCGAAGCAGAGGAAGGCGGCGCCGTCCGGCAGCTCGGCCAGCTGCACGCGCAGGGCGCCCGGCGTGGCGAAGGCGGTGTGCACCACCCAGCGCGGGCAGGAGCCGCCGAAGCGCGCGAAGGGGAAGCCCGCCGCCGAGAAGCGCTTGTCCACGTTGCCGGCGGGATCGACCCGCAGGAAGAAGAAGGGCACGCCGCGCGCCCCTTCCCGCTGCAGGGTGGAAAGGCGGTGCGCCACCTGCTCGAAGCTGACGCCGAAGCGCGCGGCCAGCAGGTCGAGATCGTGCCGCAGGGCGCGGGCGGCGGCGAGGAAGGCGGCATAAGGCATCAGCAGCGCGCCCGCCGCGTAGTTGAGCAGGCCGATGCGGATCAGCGCCGCCGCCTCCTGGGTGCTGGGCGCGGCGGGGGCCAGGATCTCCTCCACCGCCTCGCGCGCCTCCAGCAGCATGAGCTGGAAGGCCATCTGGAAGCCGCGGCTCTCGCGCGGCAGGTGCTCGGAGAGTTCCAGCAGCCGCGCGGCGGGGTCGTAGCGGCGCAGGCTCCCCTCCAGCGGCACGACGCGCACGCGCAGGTCGTGCCGGTGGCGCAGCCGCTCGGCGATGGCGTGGTTCAGCTCGGCGGGCGCCGCGCCCAGCTCGGCGCCGATGCGCTCCGCCACCGCCTCCAGCGCGGGGAAGACATTGACGCGCTCGTGGAAGAAGTCGCGCGCCTCCTCGGTGGGCAGCAGGATGCGCCGGCCGCTGGGGAGCGCGATGCCGCTGGCATCCTCCCGCGCCACGCGCAGCGCGCGGTAGAGGGCGAGCATGGCGCGACCGGCATTGGGCGCGCTGCCGGCGAGCAGGCGCAGCTCCTCCTCCGGCAAGGCCTCCAGGCCGAGCTGCGGATCGGCCAGCACCTCGCGCAGCTGGCTCTCGAGCTGCCGCTCCTGGTTGCCGGAGAGGGCGGCGAGGTCGACCTGCAGGGTCTGGCCCAGCTTGATGAGCAGCGCGGCGGTGACGGCGCGCTGGTCGTGCTCGATCAGGTTCAGGTAGCTGGCGGAAATGCCGAGGCGGGCAGCCAGGGCCTGCTGCGTCAGCCCCTGCTCCTGGCGCAGGCGCCGGACGGTGCGGCCGATCAGCGGGCGGGACATTCTTTACAGCCTTTACAGATTTACGGGCCGGACTGTGAAGCCCGCCACCTTGTTGCGCCTACAACAGCAAGATGCCGGGTGAACTTCGCGCCCGCAATGTGAATTATTGACGCACAGGCCGAGCGCCTC
>NZ_JCACVY010000334.1:0-2083 GCF_058833935.1 Roseomonas sp. TS2
GTTCTTGCCGCCATAGCGCCGCACGCGGAGATCCGCCTGCTCCTTGTGGCCGGCGAAGTTCTCGATGGCGCAGAGCCGCGAGCAGTATTCGCCGACCATGGCGGAGGCCTCCGGCTTCACCTCCTGCCAGGTGCAGGTCTTGATGAACTTGCCAACCCAGAGGCCGCCCGTGTAGCGCGCCGCCTTCTTGGTGGGCAGGGTGTGGTTGGTGCCGATCACCTTGTCCCCATAGGCGACATTGGTCTCCTTGCCCAGGAACAGCGCGCCGTAGTTGCGCATGTTGTCGCGGAACCAGCGCGGGTTGGCGGTCATCACCTGCACATGCTCGGAGGCGATGTCATCCGCCACCTGCAGCATCTCCTCATCCGTGTCGCAGAGGATGACCTGGCCGTGGTCGCGCCAGGCCACGCTGGCGATGTCGGCGGTGGGCAGCACGGCGAGCTGGCGCTGCACCTCGGCCTCGATGCCCTCGGCGATCTTCTTCGAGGTGGTGAGCAGCACGGCGGGCGAGGTCGGGCCGTGCTCGGCCTGGCCCAGCAGGTCGGTGGCGCAAATCTCCACATCGGCGGTGTCGTCGGCGATGATCAGCGTCTCGGTGGGGCCGGCGAACAGGTCGATGCCGACGCGGCCGTAGAGCTGGCGCTTGGCCTCGGCGACGAAGGCGTTGCCGGGCCCGACCAGCATGTCCACCGGCTTGATCGTCTCGGTGCCGATCCCCATCGCCGCGACGGCCTGGATGCCGCCCAGCAGGTAGATCTCGTCGGCGCCGGCCATCGCCATGGCGGCGACGGTGGCGGCCGGCGGCTGGCCGTTCAGCGGCGGCGTGCAGGCGATGACGCGCGGCACGCCGGCCACCTTGGCCGTCAGCACCGACATGTGGGCGGAAGCCACCATCGGGTAGCGGCCGCCGGGGATGTAGCAGCCGACGCTCTCGACGGGGATGTGCTTGTGGCCCAGCGTCACGCCCGGCAGGGTCTCGACTTCGACATCCTGCATCGAGGCGCGCTGCACCTCGGCGAAGCGGCGGATCTGCGCCTGGGCGAACTTGATGTCCTCGATCACCTGCGCCGGCAGGCTGTCGATCAGCGCCTGGATCTGCTCCTGGGAGAGGCGGAAGCTCTCCGGCGACCACTTGTCGAATTTCTCCGAGAGCTCGCGCACCGCCGCGTCGCCGCGGGCCTCGACATCGGCGAGGATGCCCTCGACGGTCTGCCGAACCTTGCGGTCGTACTCGGCGGTCTCGGCGGCTTCGGCGCCCTTCTTCAGGTAGCGGATCATGGCGGTCCTCCTTCGGCTGCCCGGAAGAGTGGCGACGTTTGCATCCGGATGCAAGCGCGGCCATGCATCCGGATGCAACACCCTCCGTCAGCCTGCCCTCAACCTCTCCGCCGGCCGGAGTGCCGCCCTCCCTTCCCCACCCTGACCGGCAGCGAACAGAATCATTCGGCGGTCCAGCCGCCATCGACCATCAGGGCGCTGCCGGTCATCATGGCGGAGGCGTCGGAGGCGAGGAACAGCACGGCGCCCATCAGATCCTCCACCTGGCCGACGCGGCCGAGCTTGATCTTGGAGAGCACCCAGTCGCGGAAGCTGGCCTCCTCGAAGAAGGGCCGGGTCAGCGGCGTCTCGATGAAGGTGGGGCAGAGGGTGTTGACGCGGATGCGGTGCGGGCCGAGCTCGATGGCCATGGCCTTGGTCATGCCCTCCATGGCGTGCTTGCTGGCGCAGTAGACGCTGCGGCGCGGCCCGCCGACATGGCCCATCTGCGAGGAGAGCTGGATGATGGAGCCGGGCTTGGCGGCCGCCACCAGACGCTTCGCCACCGCCTGGGCGACGAAGAAGGCGGCGCGCAGGTTCAGCGCCATCACCGCGTCGAAATCCTCCGGCGTCACCTCCAGGAAGGGGGCGGGGCGGTTGGTGCCGGCGTTGTTCACCAGGATGTCAAAGGCGTCCCGCTCGGCCAGCACGGCCTGCAGGGCCTCGGGACGGGCGACGTCGAGCGCCAGCGCCTCGGCGCTGCCGCCGGCGGCGCGGATGGCCTCGGCCGCGGCGCCGATCTCGTCGCCGCTGCGCGCCACCAGCG
>NZ_JCACVY010000335.1:0-1984 GCF_058833935.1 Roseomonas sp. TS2
CGCATGAAGCTCGGTCTCGTCCTGGCGGGCCTGATGCTGGCGGGGCTGCCGGCCGGTTCCGCCCTGGCCCGGGGCGGGGTCTGGATCGGCATCGGCCCCGCCTACCCGGCCTACCCCGACCCTTATCCCGCCTATCCCTACGCTCCCGTACCGGCGCCATATCCGCCGCCCGCCTATTCCTATGCCCCGCCGGCCGTCGAGGGGCGGCTGGGGCAGGCCTGCTACGCCGGGCCCTATATGTGTCAGCTCGATCAGCCGGGCTATGTCGGCCAGGCCTGCTCCTGCCCGGCGCGGCCGGGCGAACGCGCCTGGGGGCAGGTGGGCGACTGAGCGCGGCGCCCAGCGCGGCGTCCAGCGAGGCGCCGGGGCGGCCGGCGCCGTAACCAATCGGCAAGGGGCGCGGCCCAACTCTCGGGGCCATGCCGTCGCCCTTCTCCCGGCGCGCCCTGATGGTCGCGCTGGCCACTGCCTCCACGGCCGGCGCGCCCCTGGCCGGTGCCCTGGCCGCCATGCCGGTGCCCGGCGCGCCGCCGCCCGCCCCGCTGCTGGAAGGCTGGCAGCGCTTCCGCCGGGCCTTCCTGCGCCCGGAGGGGCGGGTGGTGGACACCGGCAACCAGGGCGTCTCGCATTCGGAAGGGCAGGGCTGGGCCCTCTATTGTGCCGAGCGCTGCGACGACCGCGTGCATTTCGACCGCATCTGGAACTGGACCCGCCAGGTCCTCTCCCGCCCGCAGGACCGGCTGCTGGCGTGGCGCTACATGCCGGGCGGCATCAACCCCGTGCCCGACCGCAACAACGCCGCCGATGGCGACCTGTTCATCGCCGCATCCCTGCTGCTGGCCGGGCAGCGCTGGGGGGAGGCGGCCTATACCGATGCGGGGGCCGCCATCGCGCGGGACGTGCTGCGCCTGCTGCTGCGCGAGGTGGCGGGGGGCACCGTGCTGCTGCCCGCGCTGGATGGCTTCGAGGCGGCGGACCATGTGGTCCTGAACCCGTCCTATTATGCCTTTCCCATCCTCGGCGTGCTGGCCCGCGCGGTGCCCGATCCGGCCTGGCTGCGCCTGGCGCAGGACGGGCTGGCCCTGCTCCGCCGAGCCCGCTTCGGCCGCTGGAGCCTGCCGCCGGACTGGCTGAGCCTGCGCCGCGCCGATGGCGCGCTCGGCCTGCCGCCGCGCTGGCCGGGCCGCTTCTCCTACGATGCGGTGCGTATCCCCCTCTACCTGTGCTGGGCCGGGCTGGAGGATGAGGCGCCCGTGCAGGCGGCCCGCCAGTTCTGGGCCGATCCGGCGCATGCCTATCCGCCCGCCTGGGTGGATCTGCTCAGCAACCGTACCGCGCCTTATCCGGCCTCGCCGGGCATGCAGGAGATCGGCCGGTGGGTGAGGGAGCTGGCCGGATATCCCCCCGGAGGCATCAGCACCATGCCGCGGCAGGATGATTATTACTCAAATGTCTTAAAAATATTGACAATGTCTGCAAAAACGTAATTTGCCAAATTTCGATACCATTCCGGTTGAATATGTAGGAATGCTGTCTACCACACGGAGGACGAAGCGGTCATTCTGTGCGGGGTCGGAGGAGCCGGACGGATATGGGGCAGGATGTCGATGTGGCGCGTGTGGCAACTGCGCTGAACATGCCGGGAATCCGGTATCAAACCTTTGGAAACAAGCCGGTCCGCGCGGAGCGGTCAGACAGGACCGGCGCGATTCTGGCCGCCGTGGCGCCGCCCGTGGAGTCTGAATCGGCTCCCTTGCCACAGCTTCTGGCTGTGCCTGTGAAAGCGGATGAGGCGTGTCTTCCGCAACACGCCGCGCGAAATTCAGAGGTTGCGCGGTCCCCGCAGGTGCAACCGGCTCTGGACCTGGCCCGGCTTTCGACTGTACTCACAAAATTGAGAGTAGAAAGCCCGGTCCCTGCTTCTTCCATGTCCGACCTGCGTGAAGTGTCAACCGATGTGCCGCCCGCCCCGGAACCGTCGGTG
>NZ_JCACVY010000336.1:0-1938 GCF_058833935.1 Roseomonas sp. TS2
CGCCCGGCCGGGGCAATCTGCGCCATCCTGCCGGCGCGCCCCGTGCCCGGTCCTGCCTTACCGACCACAGCGGAATCCAGCATGTCCGATACCGATCCGGCCCTGATGTCGGCCGAGCAGCTCCTCGTCCTCTATGCCCGCCGCCGCCTCTCGCCGGTGGAGGCCTTGCAGGCGGTGATGGAGCGGGTGGCGCGCTACAACCCCTGGGTCAACGCCTTCGCCATGCTGAACCCGCGCGCCCTGGCCCAGGCCGGCGAGTCGGAGGCGCGCTGGTCCGCCGGCCGCCCGATGGGGCCGCTGGACGGCGTGCCGGTGACGGTGAAGGACCTGCTGAACGTGCAGGGCATGCCGACCCGCCGCGGCAGCAAGACCACCGACGCCACCCCCGCCACGGAGGACGCGCCGGCCGTCATCGGCCTGAAGGCGGCGGGCGCCGTCATCCTCGGCAAGACCACCACCACCGAGTTCGGCTGGAAGACGCCCGGCGACTGCCCGCTGCACGGCATCAGCCGCAACGCCTGGAACCCGCAGCGCACGGTGGGCGGCTCCTCCTCCGGCGCGGGCGCGGCGGGGGCGGCGGGCTTCGGCCCGATGCATATCGGCACCGATGCCGGCGGCTCCATCCGCATCCCCGCCGCCTATTGCGGGCTGGTGGGGATGAAGCCGAGCTATGGCCGCATCCCGCAATGGCCGCACAGCGCCTTCGGCCAGGTCTCCTGCGCCGGGCCGATGACGCGCAGCGTGCGCGACGCGGCGCTGATGATGTCCGCCATGGCCATCCCCGACCTGCGCGACCCCTTCTGCGTGCAGGAGGAGCCGCGCGACTGGCGCGCCGGCATCGAGGACGGCGTGGCCGGGCTGCGCGTGGCCGTGGTGCGCCGCCTGGGCTACGCGCCGCCGATCGACGCCGAGGGCGAGGCGGCGGTGCTGGCCGCCGCCCGCGTGCTGTCCGAGCACGGCGCCATCGTCGAAGATGCCGACCCCGAGCTGCCGGATACGCGCCACATCTTCGGCCGCGTCTGGGGCGTGGCGCTGGCGCGGCTGGTCAACACCATGGCCCCCGAGAAGCGCGCCCTGCTGGACAAGGGCCTCGAGGAAGTGGCGGAGCGCGAGGGCGGCATGTCCGCCATCGACTTCCTCGGCGCCGAGGCGATGCGCACCGAGGCGGCGCACGCCATGGCGCGCTTCCACCTGAAATACGACCTGGTGCTCTGCCCCACCACGCCGACCGCCGCCTTCGACGCCGACGCGCCGACCATCAAGCCCACCGAGGCGCTGTGGCGCGACTGGGCGCCCTGGACCTTCGCCTTCAACCTGACCCGCCAGCCCGCCATCACCGTGCCCTTCGGCCTGGACGAGGAGGGGATGCCGCGCGGCGTGCAGCTCGCCGCCGCGCAGCTGCGCGACGATCTCTGCTTCCGTGCCGCCCGGGTGCTCGAGCGCGCCGTGGCGGTGCCGGTGGCGCGGCCGGAGGCGCAGGGGAACGGGGCTTCCTGCGCGAACCACCACCACCATTGAGCGGATCTCGGCCTACCCGCCGCGCCCTGGCGCCGCTGCTGGCGCTGCCGGGGGCGGCGGCTCTGGCGGGGTGCAGCCCGGCGGCGCTGGTCAACGCGCTGGTGCCCTCGGGCGGCTTCACGCGGCGGCGGGACATCGCCTTCGGTAGCCTGCCGCGCCAGCGCCTCGACCTCTACGAGCCCGCCGATCCGGCGCCGGGCGCGCCGCTGGTGGTGTTCTTCTATGGCGGCGGCTTCCGCAGCGGCGCGAAGGCCGATTACGTCTTCGTCGCCGAGGCGCTGGCCGGGCTTGGCTGCCCCGTCGCCATCCCGGACTACCGGCTGATGCCGGAGGGGCCGTGGCCGCTCTTCCTGGAGGATGGCGCGGCGGCGGTCTCCTGGCTGCGGCAGGCGCCGGCGGCGGGGCGGCGGCTGGTGCTGA
>NZ_JCACVY010000337.1:0-1918 GCF_058833935.1 Roseomonas sp. TS2
CAGGGCATGGGGCCGCCGCGCGGCTGGCCGAGATCGCCGACCCAGAAGGGCGGCAGCCCGGCGGCCTGGGCGCGTGCCCCCAGCCCGCGGAGATAGGCGATGAGGTCGGGGTGGCCCCAGAAGCGGTTGCGGGAGAGCCGCACCACCTGCCAGCCCGGCCCATCGGCCGGCAGCGCCACGGCGCCGGCGATGCAGCCCAGCCCGTAGCCGCCGGCGATGTGTGGCGGCCCGGCGGCGGGGCGGGAGGCTGCCGCCCAGTCACGCGCCGCCTGTGCCACCGCGCCGCCGGGGAGGGCGGCCAGCAGAAGGCACGCCAGCAGCGCCGGCCGCACGCGCCGCATGGCCGCGCCGGCGCTCAGCCGGAGAAGCGGAAGGAGCCCGGCACCGCCTGCGGCTCCGGCGCGGCGGGCTCGGCGGGCGCCGCCTGCTGCTGCGCCTGCTTCACCTTGGCGTCGATCTGCTTCAGCAGCGCCACCACGCTGTTGGCGAAGGCCGGCAGCTGCACCACCGGGATCATCAGCTGCCCGCAGGGCACCGGCTTCCCGTCGGAGCCCGTCTGCGCCAGGGTGATGCGGGTCACGCCGTAGTTGACGCTGGCCTCGAGGACGCCATCGGCGAACAGGACGGGCTTGTCGGACATCGGGTGGAATACTCCTGCGAGTCTGGGCTTACTGTTCGCGGAAGGCGCGGTGGAAGCTGTCGAGCACCGGCTGCATCATGTAGCGGAAGAAGCTGCGGCTCCCGGTCTGGATCTGCGCCTCGACCGGCATGCCGGGCCGCAACGCCACATTCTCCAGCCGGGCCAGCTGATCCGGCTCGATGGCGATCTGCACCCGGTAATGGCTCATGCGGGTGCGTTCGTCCAGGGTGACATCCTCGGCGACATAGGTCACCTCGCCATGCAGGTAGGGCACCAGGCGCTGCTTGAAGGCCGGCAGCCGCACCTCGGAATGCAGCCCGGGATAGACCACGTCGATGTCGGTGGGGGAGAGGCGCACCTCGGCCACCAGCCGGTCCTCGGCGGGGACGATCTCCATCACCGGCTCGCCGGCGCGCACCACGGCGCCGAGGTTGAAGAAGCGGCTGCCGACGATGGTGCCGTCCTCCGGCGCGACGATCTCGCGCCGCTGCGCCACGTCGCGGGCGGCGCGCAGCTTCTCCTCCGTCTCGTTCAGGCGGTTGCGCGTCTCGCGCGCCTCGGCGGAGATCTCGGCCATGATCTGGTCGCGGGTCTGGCGGATCTGGTTGCGCGCCTCATCAACCGAGGCGTTGGCGCGCTCCACCTGGCCCATCAGGTCGACCATGTTGCCTTCCAGGGAAGCGACGTTGCGCTGCAGCGCCAGCAGGCGCGGCATCCGCTCCAGCCCCTGGCGCACCAGGGTCTGCACGTCCTGCTCCTCGCGCCGGATCAGCGCGAGCTGGCGGCGCTGGCTGGCGATCTGCCCCTGGGCGGAGGTGGCGGTCGCCTCGTGCTGGGAGATCCGTGCCTCCAGCACCTGGAGCTGGCTGTTCAGATGCGCCCGGCGGGCGGAGAACAGGGTGCGCTGCCCGGTCATCGCCTCCAGCACGCGCGGGTCGGAGCTGCCGGACAGGTCCGGGGGGAAGGTGATGTCGGGCGCGCCGGCGGCCTCGGCGCGGAGCCGCGCATCCTGCGCCAGCAGGGCCCAGCGCTGGGCGCGCAGCGCCTCCAGCCCGCTGCCGGACTGGACCTCGTCCAGCCGCATCAGCACCTGGCCGGCCTTCACCTTGTCGCCGTCCCGCGCCAGGATCTCGCGCACGATGCCGCCCTCGAGGTGCTGCACGGTGCGGCGGTTGCCCTCGCTGCGGATCTCGCCGGGGGCGATCGCCGCCTCGGCCAGCGGCGCCGTCACCGACCAGGCGGTGAAGCCGCCGACGAACAGCACGGTGGCCGCCAGCC
>NZ_JCACVY010000338.1:0-1865 GCF_058833935.1 Roseomonas sp. TS2
GGCGATCCTGATGAGCTTCGGGAAAGCCTGTCAATACGCCGGGCCGGACACGCGCGCCGGCGCGGCACCCGCGATAACCTGCGGCTATGGCCGGCAGCCGAATGGGAAATGGCCGCACCGCCCGATCCGGCGCAGACTCGGCCCGGGATAAGCACGGAGGCGGATTTGGCGTGGCGCGTTGGCGTTGATATCGGCGGCACCTTCGCCGACTTCGTGGCCCTGGACACCGGCAGCGGCCGGCTCACCACCCTGAAGGTTCTGACCACGCCGCAGCAGCCCGGGCAGGATGTCGCCGCCGGGCTGCGCCGCCTGGCCGGGGAGGGGCTGGAGCCGGCGGGCGTCGAGCGCTTCGTGCATGGCACCACCGTGGGGGTGAACACCATCATCCAGCGGCGCGGCGCGCGGCTGGCGCTGTTCACCACCGCCGGCTTCACCGACATGCTGGAGCTGGCGCGGCTGCGCATGCCGGACACCTACAGCCTGTTCTGCGAGCGGCCCGAGCCGCTGGTGCCGCGCGAGCATGTCTTTCCCATCGCCGAGCGGATGGATGCCGAGGGGCGCACGGTGACGCCGCCGGACCGGGCCTCGGTGGCCGCGGCGCTGGCCGGCGCGCGGGCGGCGGGCTGCGAGGGCATCGTCGTCTCGCTGCTGCACGCCTGGCGCAACGCCGCGCATGAGGAGGCGGTGGCCGCGATGCTGGCGGAGCTGGCGCCGGAGCTGTTCGTCTTCCGCGGCAGCGAGGTGTGGCCGGCGATCCGCGAATACGAGCGCACCACGACCACGGTGCTGAACGCCTATGTCCACCCCCGCATCGACGCCTATCTGGAGCGGGTGGAGGCGCAGCTCGCCGCCGCCGGCATCGCCGCGCCGCTGCTGCTGACCACCTCGGCCGGCGGCACCATGACCGCCCGGCGCGGGCGGCGGGACTGCGTCGGCATGCTGCTCTCCGGCACGGCGTCCGGCGTGGTCGGCGCGGGGGTCGTGGCGCGGGCGGCGGGGCTGCCGGCGGTGCTGACCCTCGATGTCGGCGGCACCAGCGCCGATGTCGCACTGCTCAGCGACGGCGCGCCGGCCTTCGGCACCGGCCACGCGGTGGGCGAGTTCCCGCTGGCCATCCCCACCGTGGCGGTGGTCTCGAGCGGCCAGGGCGGCGGCTCCATCGCCTGGCTGGACGCGCAGGGCGTGCTCCAGGTGGGCCCCGAGAGCGCCGGCTCCACCCCCGGCCCGGCCTGCTTCGGCCGCGGCGGCGAGCGCTGCACCGTCACCGACGCGGCGCTGCTCTGCGGCATCCTCGGCCAGGGGGCGCTGGGCTTCGGTGCCATCGCGCCCCGGGCGGAGCTGGCGGAGGTGGCCATCGCCCCCATCGCCGCCCGGCTCGGCACCGATGCCGCGACGGCGGCGGAGGGCGTGCTGCAGGTGGCCATCAGCGGCATGCTGGTGGAGATCGACAAGCTGCTGGCGCGCGCCGGCATGCATGCCAGCGAGCTGACGCTGATGCCCTTCGGCGGCGCCGGCCCGATGCTGGGCGCGCTGCTGGCCGAGGCCGCCGGCATCCGCCGCGTGCTGGTGCCGCCGGCGCCGGGCACGCTCTGCGCGCTCGGCGCGCTCGCCGCCGATCTGCGGCGGGACACCATGCGCACCGTGCTGCTGCCGCTGGAGGACGCTACCTGGCCGCGCCTCGGCGCCGTGTTCACCGCCCTGTCGGCCGAGGCCGGCACGGCGCTGGCGGAGATGAGCGGCACGGGGGAGGCGGAGGTGACGCTGGCGGCCGACCTGCGCTACCGCGGCCAGTCCTACGAGCTGACCGTGCCGGTGCCCGTGCGCTTCCGCGATGGCGGCTCGGCCGGCGAGATGGCGGCGCTGTT
>NZ_JCACVY010000339.1:0-1806 GCF_058833935.1 Roseomonas sp. TS2
CGCTGGAGGGCCGCCAATGCGCATACTGCTGAACCTGCCCGTCGCACAGAAGCTGCTCCTTTCGGCTCTGTTGGCGATTGGCCTGCTGGGGCTGCTGGTGGCCCGCAGTGATGCGGGGCTGTCCGCCGTGGCGCAGGAAAGCCAGACGCTCAAAGTCGCCGCCGAGGCCGATGCCGCGTTGCGGGAGGTGCGTTTCGCGCTGGCGCGTGCGGGAATCGCCACCCGCAGCGCCATCGCCGCGCAGTCGCCCGCAGCCGTGGAGGGGGCCACGCGGGAGCTGGAGCAGTGGCTCGCCGAGGCGCGCCGCCTGCTGAGCCAGGGCGGCCAGGGCGACCCGAAGAGGGCCGAGGCGCAGATGCTGCTGGAGCGCTACCGGACCCTGGCCATGGAGCTGGCGCGGCTGCGCCGGGATCTGCTGGAGGCGCGCGACCAGCAGCTTTTCCCCGCCTTCCGCGCCTATGGCAGGCAGTTGGAGCCCGCCCTCGGCATGGTCGAGTACGCGGCCCTGCCGGGGGAGGAGCGCGGCGCGCTGCGCGACCGCCTGCAGTCTCTCCACATGGCGGCCGGCGAACTGCGCAACGCCGTGCAGCACCACCTGATCACCGACGAGGACGCGCCGCTGCAGCGGATGCGGCAGGCCGTGGCGCAGATCGAGGCGCACCGGCAAGGGCTTGAGCGTAGCCTGCCCGGCCTGCGCGATGCGGGGCTGGCGGCGGATCTGCGGCAGCTTTCCGGCCTGACGGAGCGCATGGGAACCCTGGCCGCGGATGTGGCGGCGCTGAATCTGCGCCGGCAGGCCATGGTGCAGGAGGCGGTGGCGGTGCGCGTCTCGATCGACCGCCAGATGGACGGGCTGAGCGAGGCACTGGCCGCCACGGCGCGGCGCACCGAGGTGGCGCTGCAGGAGGATCTCCTGTCGCTGCGGCAGGGCGGGCAGTGGACCGGCGGCGCCGTGGTGCTGGTGCTTCTGCTCTCGGCCTGGGGGATGGGGCGGCTGGTGGGGGCGCCGATGCGGCGGCTGGCGGCGGCGCTGGGGCGGATCACCGCCGGGGAGGCGGCGCAGCCCGTGCCGGAGCAGCACCGGCGGGACGAGATCGGCGCCATCGCCTCGGCGGCCGAGGCGCTGCGCGTCCACATGCGGCAATCCTACCTCCAGAAGCAGATGATGGAGCAGCTGCCGATCGCCATCGTCACCGCCGATCCGCGCGACGATTTCCGCATCAACTACATGAACGCGGCGATGCGCGGGGTGCTCAAGGACCGCATCGCCCACCTCCTGCCCTGCCGGCCGGAGGAGGTGCTGGGCAAGAGCTTCGACATCTTCCACCGCGACCCGGCCCGCCAGCGCGCCCTGATGGCCGATGGCTCGCGCCTGCCCTACCGCACCCGCATCACCGCGGGCGGCGAGACGATGGAGCTCAATGTCAGCGCCATCCGCGACCCTTCCGGCGCCTATGTCGGGCCGATGCTGGTCTGGACCATGGTGACCGAGCAGGCCCGGCTGGCCGACACCTTCGAGGCCGACGTCAAGTCGGTGGTGGAGACCTTCGTCACCCGGGCCGGGGAGATGCAGGAGGCGGCCGGCCGGCTCACCGCCACCGCCCGCCAGTCGCAGGAGGAGGCCAGCACCGTGGCCGACGCGGCCAGCCGCGCCAACTCGGACGTGCAGGCGGTGGCGGCGGCGGCGGAGGAGATGGCGGCCTCGATCGTCGAGATCACCCGGCGGGTTTCCGAGGCGGCGGGGGTGACGCAGCAGGCGGTGGCCGAGGCCCAGGCCACCGACGCCACCATGCGCAGCCTGACCGA
>NZ_JCACVY010000340.1:0-1726 GCF_058833935.1 Roseomonas sp. TS2
CCTGTCCGCCGGACGCGGCCATCGCCCAGGCCTATGGCACGCGCTCCGTGGGGCGGGCGCGGCGGGTGCTGGCCTATATGGAGGAGCAGGGGGCCATCGTGCTGCGGCCGGACGCGCAGGGGCGGCGCATCCTGGCGCTGGTGGGCCTTGGCTGGGAGACGGCGCCGGGCGATCCCGGCGCCGCCGGCTGATCAGAGCAGGATCTCCACTAGCGAGGCGACCTTCTGCCCCAGCTCCCGCGTGGCATCGAAGAAGGTGACCACCTGGTAGGTGGCGACGAACCCGGCCGCGTAGAACAGGCCGGGCGAGAGGCGCTGGAAGCGCAGCGCCCCCTCGAACAGCCGGCGGGTGAGGCCTGAGCGGATCACCAGCGCCGCCACCGCCAGCCCCAGCATCGCCCCGCCCAGGATGTCGCTGGGATAATGGAAGCCGGCATAGACGCGCGGGATGCAGGCCACCACCAGCGCCCACACGAAGGCCAGCAGGCCCAGCCTGCGCGAGGCCATGAAGATGCCCAACGCCATGGCGAAGGTCATGGCCGCGTTGTCGCTGGGGAAGGAGCTGTAGTTGGCCAGGTAGCCTTCCTCCAGCCCCAGCAGCGCGTTGATCCCCAGGTCGAGGTTGTGGATGGGGCGCGGCCGCTCCCACATCACGTTCTGCACCAGGCGGGAGAGCAGCGCGGCCAGGATGGCGCCGCCCAGCCCGGCGAAGGCCAGGTAGCGGCCGTCCCGCCGGCGGGGGCCGAGGTCGGTGAACCACATCCACCAGTAAGCGGCGACGAAGGGCGCCGTCTTGAACAGGTGATTGTTGGTCAGGGTGAAGATGATCCGGTCGGCGGCGAAGCTCTCGCCGGCAAAGCCGTTGAAGAAGTGGAGAACCCAGAGGTCCAACGCCTGCAGCATACCCGTTCTTATCCTTGGGCCCGCATTCTGGGCTGCGTGTTGCGCCGCCATGGTCCGGTTTTGCTCGGCACGTTCCGGACCACGGATTGTCAGGGCCGGGCCGTCCTGCCCGCCATTGTCCTGAAACAATTCCGTCACAATGGGGAAGCCAAACGAAGCTTGGCAAGAAGAGCGGGAGGCATGGCCGGTCACAGCGTGGTCAGGGCCGTCTCAGCGGGGCGGCACGACGCCTCGTGCAACCGCCTCGAATTCGCTACGCCTGGTTGCGAAGCGCGTCTTCTCTTCTGTGCATACAGTTGTGGTGCGGCCGCGGGGCGTTTCCACGATGGCAAAAAGCGTGCGCAATTCCTGGCCGCGTTGCGGAAGGTCGGGCCGCGGGCGCAAATCGGCCACCAGCAGGACGCCTTCGAGGCCGCTGTGGGCGAAGGCTTCCACGCCGATCACGTTGTAGAGCGGTTGGAGCGTGGCCATCAGCACGCGCTGCCATCCCGGCGCGCGGGCGAGGCGGTTCAGGTCCTCCTGGCGCAGCGATTCGTTCTGCGGCGCCGGCACGAAGGCAATCTGGCAGCCGGTGTCGCTGTCCTGCGGGCGGCGCACCGCCATGCGGGCCTGCTGCGCGCCCTGCACCGCCATGGGTGTCGCGGCATAGCCAGGCGGCGGATCGACGGCGAGGCCGGTGGCGGCATCGCGCAGGGGCTGGGCGGCGGCCGGCGGCGCCGCCGAAAGCGTGGCCAGCAGGAAAGCCGCGGCCGGAAAGGTTCTCATGCCGCGCAGGGAAGGCCCGGCGGGCCGGGCTGTAAAGGCCGGCACCGTCGCAGGGCCGG
>NZ_JCACVY010000341.1:0-1693 GCF_058833935.1 Roseomonas sp. TS2
GCCAGCAGGCGCTTCGCCACGGGAACGGCCTGCTCGCCGAGCAGGATGCCAAGGAGGCCGACCAGCGCCACCACCGGCGGCGCCGGCGAACGGACGTTGAGCAGGCTGTAGACCACGCCAACCAGCAACCCGGCGCCAAGCGAGAGGAGATAAGGCTTCATCGCGGCCTCCCCGGCGCCGGGTCAGCCCTCGTGGGCGTTGAACATCGTCTTGGCGTAGGTGATGCCGAGGCCGTAGCCGCCGCCCAGCCGCTTGGCGATGCCGGTGGTCATCTCGTAGGTGCCGGTGCGCGCCCAGTCGCGCTGCAGCTCCAGCAGGTATTGCAGCGCCGTCATCGGCCGCGCGCCGGCCTGGACCATGCGCTCCACCGCCCGCTCATGCGCCTCGGCCGAGATGTCGCCGCAGGCATCGGCGACGACATACACCTCGAAGCCCTGGTCGAGCGCGGACAGCGCGGGACCTACGATGCAGACGGAGGTCCAGAGCCCGGCCAGCACGATGCGCGGCTTGCCGATGCGGTTGACCTCCGCGATCACCGCCGCGTCCTCCCAGGTGTTCATCGAGGTGCGGTCGAGCAGCGCCTGGCCGGGAAAGGGCGCCGTCACCTCCTCGAACATCGGCCCGGAGAAGGATTTCTCGGCTACGGTGGTGAGGATGGTGGAGACGCCGAAGCCGGCCGCGGCGGCGGAGACGAGGCCGGCGTTGTTGCGCAGCTGCACCGGGTCGATCGACTTGGTGGCGAAGGCCATCTGCGACTGGAAGTCGATCATGATCAGCGTGTGGTCGCCCGGGTTCAGCAGCAGCTTGCCGGGGGTCGGGGTCGCGGTGGGGGCCATGGCGGTGTTCTCTCGGGCTGTTGCATCAGGCCCTCCGCCCCGGCCGGATCACCGGCGGGGCTTCTGGCGCTGCGCGCAGCATGGCCCGGCCGCGCAACCATGGGCTTGCATGGTTGAGACCTGTTTTCCGGCGGCAACGAAAACCTGGCGGGCGGGGCGGCGAGGCCCCGCCCGGCCGCCCGTTCAGCCGAGGGCGCGTGGCAGCCACATCGAGATCTGCGGCAGGTAGGTCAGGAGCAGGATGTCGAGCAGCAGCACGAAGTAGAAGGGCAGCATGCTCTTCAGGATCTGCTCGATCCGCAACCCGGCCACCTGGCAGGCGACGAAAAGGTTGACCCCCACCGGCGGCGTCGTCATGCCGACCGCGAGGTTCACGATCATGATGATGCCGAAATGCACGGGATCGATGCCCATCACCACCGCGACCGGCGTCAGGATCGGCGCCAGGATGGTGATCGCGGCACCCGTCTCCAGGAACATCCCCACCAGCAGCAGGAAGACATTGACCAGGAGCAGGAAGACCTTCGGATCGTCCGACAGGGCGATGAAGAAGCGGGCAATCATCTCGGGGATGCGGTTGGCCGTCAGCACCCAGCCGAACACGCTGGCGGCCGAGATGATGATCAGGATGACCACCGTGCTGAGCAGCGAGACGCGCAGCGCCGTGAAGAGGCGCGCCGGCGTCAGCGTGCGGTAGACGGCGGCGCCGACGAAGAGCGCGAAGAACACCGCGACCGCCGCCGCCTCGGTGGGCGTGAAGATGCCGCCATAGATGCCGCCCAGGATGATCACCGGCAGCAGCAGCGGCAGCAGCGCCGCGCGGAAGGCGGCGCCGATGCCCTCGGGCTCGCCCAGCC
>NZ_JCACVY010000342.1:0-1674 GCF_058833935.1 Roseomonas sp. TS2
GCGCGCACGGCCTCAGCGTGCTGCAGGGCGCCGAGCCTCTCGTATTGCTGCTGGCGCCGGCCACGGGCGGGCTGCTGCTGGGCCTGCTGGGGCTGGGGCTGGCCCGCTGGCGGCCGCGCCAGCCGATCGACCCGATCGAGGCCAATGCCCTGCATGGCGGCCGCATGTCGCTGTGGGACGGGGTGGTGGTGGGGGCGCAGAACCTGCTCTCCAACGGCTTCGGCGCCTCGGTCGGGCTGGAGGCGGCCTACACCCAGGCCGGCGGCGGCGTCGCCTCGCGCCTCGGCCGCGCCTTCGGCCTGCGGCGGGGCGATCTGCGGCTGCTGGTGGGCTGCGGCGCGGCGGGGGCCATCGCCGCCTCCTTCAACGCGCCGCTCACCGGCGCCTTCTATGCCTTCGAGCTGGTGATCGGCAGCTACGCCATCGCGCATCTGGCGCCCGTGCTGGGCGCGGCGGTGGCCGGCACGGCGGCGGGGGCGCTGATCGGCGGCGGCACGCCGGTGCTCTCCGCCGCCGGCCTCGGCGCGCCGGATTGGGGCGATGGCGGCCTCGCGCTGGCCATCGGCCTGCTCTGCGGGCTGGCGGCCATCGCGCTGATGCGCGGCGTCACGCTGGTGGAAGGCGGGCTGCGCCGCGCCGTGCCCTGGGCCTGGCTGCGGCCGGCCATCGGCGGGCTGGCGGTGGGGGGGCTGGCGCAGGTCACGCCGGGGGTGCTCTCGGCCGGGCATGGCGCGCTGCACCTCACCTTCGTGGTGGAGGGCTCGGCCCTGCCGCTGCTCGTGCTGCTGCTGCTGAAGGCGCTGGCCTCGGCCATCTCCATCGGCGCCGGCTTCCGCGGCGGGCTGTTCTTCGCCTCGCTGCTGCTGGGGGCGCTGGTGGGCAAGCTGGCGGTGGTGCCCGCCGCCTGGCTCGGCATCACCATCGACCCGCTGCTGGCCGCCATCATCGGCATGAGCGCCTTCGGCGCCGCCGTCATCGGCGCGCCGCTCGCCATGACCTTCATCGCGCTGGAGACGACGCAGAGCTTCGCCGTGGCGGGGGTGGTGGTGGTGGCCGTCATCGTCTCGGCCACCACGGTGCGGCGGCTGTTCGGCTACTCCTTCGCCACCTGGCGCTTCCACCTGCGCGGCGAGGCGATCCGCAGCGCGCACGACATCGGCTGGCTGCGCGACCTGACGGTGGGCAAGCTGATGCGGCGCGAGGTGCGCACGGTGCGGGACGACACCCGCATCTCCTCCTTCCGCCGCGAATTCCCGCTCGGCTCGGTGACGCATGTCGTCGCCCTCGACAGCGCGGAGCGCTACGCCGGGCTGATCCTGGTGGCCGAGGCGCACGCGCCGGAGCTGGCCGAGAGCGACACCGTGGCCGGCCTCGTGCACCTGAAGGACCAGGTGCTGCTGCCGGCGCTGAACGCCAAGCAGGCCATGGCGCTGTTCGACGCCACCGATGCCGAGGCGCTGGCGGTGGTGGAGCAGAAGGACACCTCCCGCGTGCTGGGGCTGCTGAAGGCCTCCTACCTGCTCCGCCGCTACAGCGAGGAGCTGGACAAGCGCCGGCAGGACGAGCTCGGCATGCCGGCCTAGCCGGCGGCCGCCAACGACAAGGGAGAGAGACGATGCTGCAGGATGTGCGCGCCCTGGTGTTCGACGTGTTCGGCACGGTGGTGGACTGGCG
>NZ_JCACVY010000343.1:0-1615 GCF_058833935.1 Roseomonas sp. TS2
CGCCATCCACCGCGCAGTCGCCCACCGCCACCACCCATTTCGGGTCGGGCATGGCGGCATGGGTGCGCAGCAGGGCCTCGTTCATGTTGCGGGCGGCCGGGCCGGTGACGAGCAGCACGTCGGCATGGCGCGGCGAGGCGACGAAGCGCAGCCCGAACCGCTCCAGGTCGTAGGCCACGCCGGAGAGGGCGTTCACCTCCAGCTCGCAGCCATTGCAGGAGCCGGCATCGACATGGCGGATCGCCAGGCTGCGGCCGAGGCGGCCGCGCGCGATGGCGTCCAGCCGCTCCACCAGGGCGGCGACGATCTCGGGCGTGCTCTCCGGCGGCGGGTCGGTCAGCGGGCGGCGGAACACGGTGCGCGCCAGATCGGCGAGCAGCGGGCGGGGCCAGGGCATTGGCCAGGGCATCGGTCAGTCTCCCTGCCGGGGCGGGGTCACAGGTCCACCCCGCTGTAGGAGGCGTTGAAGGATTTGTTGCAGAGCGGGAAGTCGGCCACGATGTCGCCCTCCACCGCCGCCTCCAGCAGCGGCCAGTGCAGCCAGGAGGGATCGCGCGGGAAGATGGCGCGGATCAGCCCCGCCTCGTCCAGCGCCATCCAGCACAGCACCTCGCCGCGGAAGCCCTCCACCACGCCGACCCCCTCCCCCGCCCGGGCGGGAATGGGCAGCAGCGTCTCGCCCGCCTCCAGCCGCGCCAGCAGGGCGGCCACCATGGCCAGGCTCTCGGCCAGCTCGTCGAGGCGGATCTGCAGCCGCGCCTCCACATCGCCCGCCTGGCGCAGCGGCACGGTGAAGCCGAGGCGGTCATAGGGCGCGTAGGGCATGTCCCGCCGCGCGTCGAAATCCCGCCCCGAGGCGCGGCCGACATAGCCGCCGGCGGCGAAGCCCGCCGCCAGGCCAGGGCGCAGCGTGCCGGTGCCGGCCAGCCGGTCCTGCAGGCTGGCATGGCCTTCGATCGCGCGGCGCAGCGCCGGCAGCCCGGCCACCACCGCCGCCAGCGCGGCCAGAATCGCCTCCGGCCCGCTCGGCGCGATGTCGATGGAGACGCCGCCCGGCACCACGCGGTCCATCATCAGCCGGTGGCCGAAGGCGGCGTCCGCCGCGCGCAGCACACGCTCGCGCAGCAGGCCGCAGCGGGCATGGGGCCAGGCGAAGGCGGCGTCGTTGCAGAGAAAGCCGATATCGTTGAGGTGGTTGGCGATGCGCTCCAGCTCCGCCATCACGCCGCGCAGCAGGGTGGCGCGCGGCGGCGGCGTGACGCCGGTGGCGGCCTCGGCGGCGGCGGCGAAGGCCCAGGCATGCGCCACGGTGGAATCGCCCGAGAGCCGCGCCGCCAGCCGCGCCGCCAGCCGGGGCGACTTGCCCCGCATCAGCCCCAGCACGCCCTTGTGCGCGTAGCCCAGACGCGTCTCCAGTCGGACGATGGTCTCGCCCTGCACATGGAAGCGGAAATGCCCCGGCTCGATCACGCCCGCATGCACGGGCCCGACCGGGATCTGGTGCACCCCCTCCCCCTCGGCGGGCAGGAAGGCGGGCTGCGGCAGCTCGCCCACCGGCGGGCTGGGCGACTTGCCGAGCGGAGCATGGAGCGGCCACACGCCGTGGTCCAGCCAG
>NZ_JCACVY010000344.1:0-1552 GCF_058833935.1 Roseomonas sp. TS2
CGGCGCCGCCAGCACCAGCCGGCGCGCGGCATCGTTCAGCACCAGGGTGCAGCCCGTCACCACATTCTGCACCAGCGCGTTGCGGAAGCCGAGCGGACGGCGCGGCAGCGGCGAGAGGCCGGTCGGCCGCAGCGCTGCGTCCACAAGCTGCTGACGGCTGCAGTAGAGCGCCGGCCGTGCTTCCGGCATCTCGGCGAGCGCCGCCTGGGCCCGCGCCAGCTTGCCCGGCAGCCAGACGTCGTCCTGGTCGCAGAAGGCATAGTGGCCGCCCTCCGGCGCCGCGGCGAGCAGGCGCATGAAGCTGCCCATGGCGCCGGCACGCCCTGGCGGCGTCGCCGCCTCGGCGGCGCGGCCGGTGCGGCGGGCGAATGCCTCCAGCAGCGCCGGCGTGCCATCGGTGGAGCCATCGTCGCGCCACAGCAGGCTCCATGCCGCCTCCCGCTGCGACACCAGGCTGTCGAGCTGCTCCGGCAGGTAGCGCGCGCCATTGTAGGTGGCGAGCAGGACATGCAGGGGTGGCATCCGCTTCAGCCGGCGCTGACCGCGAGGCGCGGCCTGGGGAGAATGGGTGGCTCTCCCTCCGCCAGCGGCAGCAGCGGGCTGAAGAAGGCTTCCTCCCCCAGCCGCCGCCCCCAGCGCGTGCGCAGCCAGGACAGGGCCTCGGCCTGCCCGGTGCGGTCCACCCGCCTGTCCTCCCCTTCTTGCCGGAGGCGCGCGAACGGCGTCCACAGCACCCGCAGCCCGGCGGCGCGCAGCTTGAGGCAGAGATCCAGGTCCGACCAGCAGGGCAGCGGCGCAAGGCCGCCGACGGCCTCGAAGCTGGCCTTGCGCACCGCCAGGCAGGCGCCGCTGACGGCCGAGACATCGCGCGGGAGCCGCAGATGGCCGGCATAGCCGGACTCGTTCTCCACCGCCCGGCCGAGCGCGGGCCAGCTCCTGGCGGGCGTCACGCCGTCGAGCACATAGCCCGCGTGGCGGATCCGCCGCCCCGGCCCCAGCAGCATGGCGCCGACGGCGCCGATCTCCGGGCGCAGCGCCTGGGCCACGAGCTCGCGCAGCCAGCCCTCGCCGGCTGGCGCGACCCCCGGCTCCAGCAGCACCAGCACCTCGCCCCGCGCCTGTGCGGCCGCGGCGTTGAGCAACGCCGCCCGCCCCGCTCCGGCCTGGCCCGGCAGCAACCGCAACCGCGCATCCGCAACGGCCGGCGCCGTGCCGCCCGGCCAGGTCAGCAGCAGCTCCGCCGGGGCATACCCGGCCATCTCCAGCAGCGAAAGGAAGTCCTCCGGCGCGGCCGGGGCGGCGGGCAGTGCCAGGACCAGGCTGGCCATCGGGTGCGGCTGGGGCATGACGTGGCGCACGCGCGACCAGCCGGGCAGGTCGCCTTGCGGGGTGACGCTGGCGCCGGGGAGGCCACTCTGCTCCAGGTGCTCGACCACCGCCCGGCGCCCTGCGGCCGCGCAGCGATCCAGCGATCCCTCCGAGAAGGAGGCCGCCTCCGCGCCCTGCCGCCAGTGGTAGAGGATGGCCGGGATGTGGCGCACCCGCTCCACCC
>NZ_JCACVY010000345.1:0-1511 GCF_058833935.1 Roseomonas sp. TS2
GGCCAGACATTGCCGGGCACCGGCATCAGCGGCTCCGCCCGGGTCGGCATGCCGAGGATGCGCTGGGTGGTCAGGCTGTCGGCCGGCACGGTGATCGGGTCGCCGGTGAAGGAGGAGGCGCAGGCGCCGAGGCCCAGCAGCAGCGCCAGCCCCGCCGGACGCGCCCAGGGGCCGGGCCTGCCGGGAGTCTTGCCACGTGAAAGCTGGGCCATCCGCCCCTCCTGAGACTGCGTTGCGGGAAAGATGCGCTCGCCCTGCCGCCCGCTCAAGTGCGGGGGCCTCAAGGGCGGGAGAGTTCCTTGGGGGTGGCGTTGGCGCGGGCGCTGTCCTGCTGCCCGGCATGGCGCAGCCCGGCGCGGAGATAGTCCCACCCCGTCAGCAGCGTCAGCGCGGCCGCCAGCCACAGCAGCAGCTCGCCCAGCGCGCCGATCGGCAGCAGGCCGAGGCCGAGGGCCCCGGCGCCGCTGTCGCCCGCCAGCAGCACGCCGAGGGCGGTCATCTGCACGCCGGTCTTCCACTTGGCCAGCCGCGTCACCGGCAGGCCGACGGCGAGGCCGGCGAGATACTCCCGCAGGCCCGAGACCAGGATCTCCCGCAGCATGATGACGATGGCCGGCAGCAGCCCGAGCAGCGAGAGCCGCCCGAGGCCGGCCAGCAGCATCAGCGCCGCCGCCACCAGCAGCTTGTCCGCGATCGGGTCCAGCATGCGGCCGAACGCGGAGGTGAGCTGCCGCTCGCGGGCGATCTTGCCGTCGAAATAGTCGGTGATGGCGGCGGCCGAGAACAGCGCGCAGGCCGCCACGTCGCCCCATGGCGTCTGCAGCGCCGCCAGCAGCACCAGCAGCGGCACCGCCACGATGCGGGCGAGGGTCAACAGGTTCGGCAGGTCGGTCGGCACAGTGTTCTCTTCCCGAGCTTTATCCCGCGGGGCGCCCCGGCGGCTTGCCCGATGTGTGCTTTCCCAAATTCGCCCCGCCCGCGCCAGGGTGGAAATGCTCATGGATGCGCGCCGCCATCGATGGACCGACGCCCGGGCAGTTGCCGAGATCCTCGAGGCCGGCCTGCCGCACCCCCCGCGCCGAGCCGAAATGGTTGAGCAGCCGCCGCTTCAGCGCGCTGCCCACGCCGGGGATTTCGTCCAGTTCGCTGCGGGTGATCGACTTGGAGCGGCCGGCCCGGTGGGTGGTGATGGCGAAGCGGTGCGCCTCGTCGCGCAGGCGTTGCAGGTAGTACAGCACCGGGTCGCGCGGCGGCAGCTGGAAGGGGGCGCGGCCGGCGCTGTGGAACCATTCCCGCCCCGCGTCGCGGTCCGGACCCTTGGCCACCGCGACCATCGGCAGATCCTCCAGCCCCAGCTCCGCCATCACCTCGCGCGCCGCCGAGAGCTGGCCGGCGCCGCCATCGATCAGCACCAGGTCGGGCCAGCCCTCGCCCTGGCGCTCCGGGTCCTCCTTCAGGGCACGGCCGAAGCGGCGCTCGAACACCTCGCGCATCATGGCGAAGTCGTCGCC
>NZ_JCACVY010000346.1:0-1444 GCF_058833935.1 Roseomonas sp. TS2
GGAGTGGGAGGCCGGCTAGGCCGCCACCCGCTCCGCGCCGATCAGCGCCAGCCCCTCGGCGACCGAGACGAACTCGCCGCCATGCGCCACCCGCTCGGCGCCGAAGCGTGCCTCGAACAGCCGCCGCACCGCCGGCACCAGGGATGACCCGCCGGTGAGGAAGACGCGGTCCACCGCCCCCGCCGGCAGCCCGGCCTCGGCCAGGGCCTGGTCCACCGCCCCGCCGAACTGCGCCAGCTCGGGCGCGATCCAGGCCTCGAAATCCGCCCGCCGCACCGTCTCCTCCAGCGCGAAGCCGCCGTGGCGGAAGCGCAGCACCGCCACCTCGGCGCCGGAGAGCGCCGCCTTCACGCCGGAGACGGCCTGGTAGAGCGCATAGCCCGCCTCGTCCTCCACCAGCCGGATCAGGTGGTGCAGCTGCTCCGGATGGTCGGCGGCGCGCGCCACCTCGCCGATCTCGCGCAGGGTGCGCGGCGCGCGCATCAGCGAGAGCCGGTGCCAGCGGGCGAAGCTGGTGTAGAAGCTGGGCGGCACCGGCAGCGCCGTGCTCATCACCCGGTAGCTGCCGCCCTTGCCGAGGCGCGGCGAAACCACGTTGTCGATGATCCGGTAGTCGAAGGCGTCTCCGGCGATGCCGACGCCGGAATGGCCCAGCGCGGTGACGCGCCGCGCCGCGCCCGGCTCGTAGCGCAGCAGCGAGAAGTCGCTGGTGCCGCCGCCGAAATCGCCCACCAGCACATGCGCGGCCCCGTCCAGCCCGGCGGCGAAGCGGTGCCCCGCCGCCTCGGGCTCCAGCGCGAAGTCGAGCGATTCCCAGCCGGCGCCGGCGAAGGCGGAGCGCAGCCGGCGCTCGGCCAGCGCGTCATCCGCCTGCTCGCCCACGAAGCGCACCGGCCGCCCCGCCACCACCTGCGCGGCACCCAGCGCGGCGCCGCCCATGGCATGCCCCGCCAGCGCGCGCAGGAACAGCGAGATCAGCTCCTCCAGCCCGTAGCTCCGGCCGAAGATGCGGGTCTCGGTGAAGCTGCGGCTGGCCAGGTAGCTCTTCATCGACATGATGAGCCGGCTGCCGAGCGGGTCGTCCAGATAGGCCTCGATGGCGTGCGGGCCGGCGGCGTGCTGCAGCTTCCCGCGCGAGGGGCCGGTCTCCTCCGCCCAGAAGCAGAGCAGGGAGCGGAAGGTGTCCAGCACCTTGCCGCCCACCTGGTAGCGCACCGTCGCCACCCGCCCCTCCCCGTCGCGCAGGGCGATGACGCTGTTCGTGGTGCCGAAGTCGATGCCGATGATGTCC
Source organism: Roseomonas sp. TS2 (assembly GCF_058833935.1). NCBI lineage: Bacteria > Pseudomonadati > Pseudomonadota > Alphaproteobacteria > Acetobacterales > Roseomonadaceae > Roseomonas > Roseomonas sp. TS2. The sequence continues at coordinate 1,292 of NZ_JCACVY010000346.1, forward strand.
GACATGGTGCATGCCCGGGCCGTTCGAGGGCCGGGCGTTAGAGCAGATCGGGCGCGGCGGGGGAATGGCGATTCGGCTCGCCTCGCTCGCGAAGATGGCAAAGCGGTTATCTATTTTTTGACTTATCCCAGGTTTTGCGATCGGCTACCGTTC
>NZ_JCACVY010000347.1:0-1416 GCF_058833935.1 Roseomonas sp. TS2
GCGCCACATCCTGCTGCAGGAAGTGGGCGCGGTGGGGCAGGCGCGGCTGCGCGCCGCGCGGGTGCTGGTGGTGGGCGCGGGCGGCCTCGGCTCGCCGCTGGCGCTCTACCTGGCGGCGGCCGGCATCGGCACGATCGGCCTGGTCGACGACGACCGGCTGGAGCTGTCCAACCTGCAGCGGCAGGTGGCGCACGACACGCCGCGCATCGGCCGCAACAAGGCCGAGAGCGCGGCCGAGACCATCCGCCGCCTGAACCCCGGGGTGGCGGTGGAGGTGCACGCGCTGCGGCTGGACGCCGAATCGGCGCGGGCGCTGATCCCGCGCTACGACATCGTCTGCGACGGCACCGACAATTTCGCCACGCGCTTCCTGCTGGGCGATGCCTGCCACCTGCTGGGCCGCACCCTGGTCTCGGCCGCGGTGCTGCGCTTCGAGGGGCAGCTCACCGTCTACAAGTCGCATCTCGGCGGCGAGCATCCCTGCCAGCGCTGCCTGCACCCGGAGCCGCCGCCGCCCGGGCTGGTGCCCAGCTGCTCGGAGGCAGGCGTGCTCGGCGCCGTCACCGGGGTGATGGGCACGCTGCAATCGACCGAGGTGCTGAAGGAGATCCTCGGCATCGGCGAGGGGCTGGCCGGCCGCCTGCTGCTGTGGGACGCGCTGGACATGCGCTTCCGCACCGTGCGGCTGCGGCGGGACCCGGCCTGCCCGCTCTGCGGCCCGGCGCCGGCCATCCGCGACCTCTCCTGCCACGCCGCCGCCCCGGCGCCCGTCTGCGCGCCCGTCTGCGCGCCCGCCAGCGCCACGAGCGGCGCATGAGCCTGCCGCTCGGCATCCTGCTCCGCTCCGGCGGGCACGAGGCGGCGCATTACGCGCTGGTGCTGGCCACCGGCGCCGCCGCCATCGGCCGGCCGGCCGTGCTGTTCGCCACCAATGGCGGCTGCCACCTGCTGCGCCGCGATACGCCCCTGCCGCACGACCCGCGCGAGACGCTGCTGGCCGGGCGCGGCGTCGCTGGCGTCGCGCCGCTGCTGGCGGCCGCGGTGGAGCTGGGGGTGCGGCGCATCGCCTGCGAGGCCGGGCTGCGCGCCGAGGGGCTGGACGCCACAGCCCTGGCCGAGGGGGTGGAGGTGGCGGGGGTCGTGACCTTCCTGGCGGCGGTCGGCCAGGGGCAGATGCTGGCGCTGTGAGGGCTGGAAAGAATGCTGCGATGCAGGGCGGGCGCTTGACCATGGCGGCGCATTGCGTGCGTGATCGGGGCATGGCTCGGCTTCGTCTTGCATCCCCCTTCCTGTTCCTGGCCCTGGCGGCATCGCCGGCGGCTGCCCAGTCCAGCCTCGGCGCGCCGCAGCAGGCGGTGCCGCAGCCCGTGCCGCGCGGCGCGGCGCCCGCCCCGACACCGGCGCCGGCACCCGCGC
>NZ_JCACVY010000348.1:0-1405 GCF_058833935.1 Roseomonas sp. TS2
CGCCTTGTCCATCTGTCCCGCCTTTGCCGGAATCCGCCTCATGCCGTCCTGGCTCCCGCTGCTCCTGGGCTTCCTGACCGCGATCGGCCCGCTCTCCATCGACATGTACCTGCCGGCCTTCCCCACCATCGAGGCCGAGTTCGGCGCGCCGCACGGCTCGGCCGAGCTGACCCTGGCGGCCTGGTTCCTGGGCCTCGCGGTGGGGCAGATCGTCCAGGGCAGCCTGGCCGACCGGCTCGGCCGGCGCCGGCCGCTGCTGGCGGGGCTGGTGGTCTACATCATCGGCTCCATCGGCTGCGCCCTGGCGCTGAACATCGAGGCGCTGGCCTTCTGGCGCTGCGTGGCGGCCTTCGGGGGCTCGGCCAGCATGGTGCTGCCGCGCGCCGTGGTGCGCGACCTGGCCGATGGCCACGCGGCGGCGAAGCTGATGTCGCGGCTGATGCTGGTGATGGGCGCGGCGCCCATCCTGGCGCCCAGCATCGGCGGGCTGTTCCTCGCCTTCGGCTCGTGGCGGCCGATCTTCTGGTTCAGCGCCGCCTATGCCGTCATCTCCGCCACCCTGGTCTGGCGCCTGCTGCCGGAGACGCTGCCGCCCGAGCGGCGCCTGCGCCTCGGCCCCGCCGCCATGCTGCTGCGCTACATCGCGGTGCTGCGCGAGCGCGGCTTCTACTCCCATGTCGCCATGGGCTGCGCGGCGATGTTCCTGATGTTCGCCTATGTCGGCGGCTCGGCCGCGGTGTTCGTCGGGCAGTACGGGCTGGCGCCCTCCACCTTTGCCATCCTATTCGGCGTCAACGCGGCGGGCTTCATCGTCGGCTCGCAGTGCAACCCGCCGCTGCTGCTGCGCTTCGGCGCCCGGCGGCTGGTGCGCGGCGCCTGCTGGGTGGTCCTGGCCGCGGCGGTCGTCATGGCGGCGCAGGCCTTCCTCGGCGTGCCGCACTGGCTCGGCCTGCTGGCGCCGGTCTTCGTCATGATGTTCGCCTCGGCGCTGGTGCTGCCCAACGCGGCGGTGGGCGCGCTCAGCCGCCACGCCAACCAGGCCGGCGCCGCCTCGGCGCTGATGGGCACGCTGCAATTCACCGTGGCGGGGTGCAGCGGCGTGCTGCTCAGCCAGCTGGCCGACGGCACGGCGCGCCCGATGGCCGCGCTGATCCTGGCCGGCGCCCTGGCGCTGGTGCTGGCCGAGCGGCTGCGGCCCGCCCCCGCCGCCGGGCGCGCGCGCTGAGCGCGCGCCTCACTCCCGCCTGAGGCGCCAGACGGCGTTGCCCACATCGTCGGCCACCAGCAGGGCGCCGTCGCGGGTGGGCAGCACGCCCACCGGGCGGCCGCGCGCCTCGCCCTCCGGCGTGCGGAAGCCGGTGAGCAGTTCCACCGGCGCGCCCTCCGGCCGCCCCTCGCGGAACGG
>NZ_JCACVY010000349.1:0-1401 GCF_058833935.1 Roseomonas sp. TS2
GGCGCAGCCAGGAGAAGGAGCGGGGCGATGGACGAGGGCGCGCTGGTACTGTTCAGCGGCGGGCAGGATTCCGCCACCTGCCTGGCCTGGGCGCTGGACCGCTTCCCCCGCGTGGAGACGCTGGGCTTCGACTACGGCCAGCGCCACCGGGTGGAGCTGGAATGCCGCGCCGCCTTCCGCGAGACTCTGCCCGCTGCGTGGCAGGCCCGCCTCGGCCCAGACCACACCCTGGCGCTCGACGCCCTCGGCGCCGTCTCCGACACGGCGCTGACCCGCGAGACCGAGATCGCCATGCAGGCGGACGGGCTGCCCAACACCTTCGTCCCCGGCCGCAACCTCGTCTTCCTCACCTTCGCCGCCGCGCTCGCCTACCGGCGCGGGCTGCGCCACATCGTCGGCGGCATGTGCGAGACGGATTTCTCCGGCTACCCCGATTGCCGGGACGATACCATCAAGGCGATGCAGGTGGCGCTGAACCTCGGCATGCAGCGCCGCTTCGTGCTGCACACGCCGCTGATGTGGCTGAGCAAGGCCGAGACCTGGGAGCTGGCCGAGAAGCTCGGCGGGCAGCAGCTGGTGCAGGACATCGTCGAGCGCACCCACACCTGCTACCGCGGCGAGCGCGGCGCGCGCCATCCCTGGGGGCATGGCTGCGCCGCGTGCCCGGCCTGCGAGTTGCGCGCGAGGGGCTGGGCGGAGTACCAGTCGCGCCGCTGACGCGTCCGTCAGTGCGGATGCTCCCGCCCAGCAATGGAAAACTCGCAGATGACCGACACGCGCCGCATCGAGGGGTTCGCGGCCCTCATCGCCTTCGGGCTCACCATCCCCGCCGCGAACTGGCTGATCGGCCATGCCGGCACCGTCTGCGTGCCGCAGGGCCCCTGCCTCATCCCGGTGGCGCCCGGCGTCATGGCCCCTTCCGGCGTGCTGATGATCGGCCTCGCCTTGGTGCTGCGGGACTTGGTGCAGCGCCGGCTCGGCCTGACCCCCGCCTGGCTGGCGATCGCCGCCGGCACCGCCATCTCCGCCCTGCTGGCGCCGCCCGCCCTGGTGCTGGCCTCCGCCGCCGCCTTCCTGCTCAGCGAGACGGCGGACCTGCTGGTCTACACACCGCTGCAGCGGCGCAACCTGGTGCTGGCGGTGCTGGCCTCCAGCCTGGTCGGGCTGGTGGTGGACAGCGTGTTCTTCCTCGGCATCGCCTTCGGCGACCTGGGCTACCTGCCGGGGCAGGTGCTGGGCAAGCTGTGGATGGTGCTGCTGGCCCTGCCCTTCGCCGCCTGGCTGCGCCGCGCCGATGCGCGCCGCGGCATCCAGCCCGCCTGAGCAGCCCGCCTGAGGCAGACCGCCGCGCCACCGGGTGTGACGGGCGGATGAAGGGGCGGCGCGGTTTCCCGCGTCGCT
>NZ_JCACVY010000350.1:0-1386 GCF_058833935.1 Roseomonas sp. TS2
GGCAGCGCCGCCCAGCGGTCCCACCAGCCGGAGGCGGGCAGGGCGCGGGCGGAATGCTCCGTGAGGTCCAGCGGCGGCACCAGGGCGGGGTGCTCGGCCAGCAGTTCTTCCAGCCGGCGGCGCAGGCCACGGGCGCGGCCCCGGCCGCCCTCGTTGCCCAGCAGCCAGCGGCGCAGCTCCGCCATCTCGGCCCCCGACAGCTCGGCCGAGAAGGCGCCGTCGGCGGCGTCGAACAGGTGGTGGCCCTCGTCGAACACGTAGCGCAGCGCCGGGCCGTCATCGCCGCCGCCGAGCGCCGCCTGCACCATCACCAGCGCGTGGTTGGCGACCACCAGGTTGGCGGTGGCGGCGCGGCGGATGGAGTGCTCCACATAGCAGCGCTTCCAGTGCGGGCAGGCGGAATGGATGCACTCGCCGCGCCGGTCCGCCAGCAGGGAGATGGCGCCGGCCGGGAACAGCTCGGCCAGCCAGCCGGGGAAGTCGCCGCCCAGCAGGTCGCCGTCGCGCGTCGCCAGCGCCCAGCGCGCCACCAGCCCCAGCGCCACCAGCCGCGCCGGCATGGCGCCGCTCACCGCCTCGTCGTAGTTCAGCAGGCAGAGGTAGTTCTCCCGCCCCTTGCGGATGACGACCTTCTGCCGCCGCTCCTCCGGGTCCGGGTAGAGGCGGGCCAGCTCCTGGTCGAGCTGGCGCTGCAGGTTGCGGGTGTAGGTGGCGATCCAGACGGGGGCGCCGTTGCGCTCGGCCCAGAGGCTGGCCGGTGCCACGTAGCCCAGCGTCTTGCCGGTGCCGGTGCCGGCCTCGGCCAGCACCAGGCGCGGCTCGCCCGGCAGGTCGCGGGGCGTGAAGGCGAGGCTGGCGGCGGAGGCGAAATCGGCCTGGGAGGGGCGCTGCTCGGCGCCCTCGCCCAGGATCTCGGCCAGCTTGGCACGCGCCTCGGCGGGCGAGACGGGGTGGCTGCCGGGGGGCGGCGGTGGCGCCGCCTCCTCCCAGTCCGGCAGCACGCGCCAGACCTTCAGCGCATCGCGCGAGGGGCGGATGCCGGGCTGGCCCAGCGCCGCCAGCACCGAGGGGGTCCAGGGCCAGTCGGCCGCCTCGGCAAGGCGCGCGGCGAGCGCCCCGGCATCGCGGTTCAGCGGCGCGTTGCGGGCGCGCGCCAGCCGGCGCAGCAGCTCCGTGGCGATCTCGGGCAGCAGGGCGGCGGCGGATTCCGCGTCGGTGGGCGGCGGCATCTCCAGCGCCAGCGCCAGGCCGCGCGGCGTGGGCGGCGCGGGCTGCGCCGGCAGGCAGAAGGCGAACAGCTCCAGCAGGTCCCAGGCGCCGGGCAGGCCGGGCAGGTTCAGCCGGCGCGCCGTGGCGGGGGCGTGGACGCAGATGGGCGGCCCCAGC
>NZ_JCACVY010000351.1:0-1374 GCF_058833935.1 Roseomonas sp. TS2
AGCAGCCCGGCGGCGGGAAGGCGCATCATGGCAGGGCCACCTCGGTGCCGGAGCACAGGCCAAAGCGGGGTCGGTCCACCTCCCGCCCGTCGCGGAAGACGGCGCGCAGGTGGCCGGTGCAGCCCACCGCCTCGGGCGGGGCGAAATCCAGCGTCTCGCCACGGCCGAGCACGGTGCTGCCCAGCCGGTCCGGCCCGCGCGGCGCACCCACGGCATCGACGTACAGCTCGACCAGCGGCGCTTGGCCGGCGTTGCGCAGGCGCACGCTGCCCTCGCGCGGCGGGCCCTGCTCCAGCGTGCCGGCGCCCTGGTCCAGCCGCTCCGCCAGCACCCAGCCGGGGCGCAGCACGATCAGCGCGGTGTCGCAGATGTTCACGCCGCGCCGCTCCTCGGCGCCGCCATTGCCGAACACCACCCGCAGGTCGATCTCGCAGGCGCTGCGCAGCACCACCTCGGCGCGGGCACCGCGCTCCAGCGCGCCGGCAGGCAGGCGGTCCTCGCCCCAGTCGGTGTCGTCGGTGGCGGAGGCATAGACCTCCTGCACCGGCGCGGCGTGGCGGTTGAGCAGGGTGAAGGCGCGCTCCGGCGGGCGCGGGATGCCGCTGCCGTCGAACAGGATGGAGGTGCCGGCGCAGAGATCGGCGCCCGGCTTCTCCTCCGCCGTCTCGTCGTCATACACCACGCGCAGGTCCAGCTGGCAGGCGCGGCTGCGCAGCCGCAGGCGGAAGGTGGTGCCGGGCTCCACCATCACCGGGCCGAGCCGGTCATGGCCCCAGGCCGGGGCGCCGGAGCGCCCGGCGGCGCCCGTGCCGTTCGCCGTGCCGGTTGCCGTGCCGGCATAGAGGTTGCGGATGGCGCGGCCGGTGCCGTTGGCGATCTCGGCCTCCCGCCAGGGGATGGCGGGGTCGCCGAAGCTGACGCGGCTGTTGCGGCAGAGATCGACGCGGCGGCGCTCCTCCACCGTGTCGTCCTCGAACACGGCGGTGAGGTCGAAGAGGCATTCGCGCGCGCGGCCAAGGCGCAGGCGGGTGGTGGCCTCGGGCGCCACCGTCTCGGTGCCCAGCCGGTCCGGGCCGCGGCCGGGGGCGCCGCTCGGCATGGCGTAGAGCTCGCGCAGCGCGAGGTCGGTGTCGTTCACCACCGTCGCCTCGCGCAGCGGCGCGCTGGGGTCGCCGAAGGTGACGCGGCTGCTGCGGCAGAGATCGACGCCGCGCTTCTCCTCGGCGCTGCCATCGGCCAGCACCACGCGCACATCGAACAGGCAGAGGCGCTGCCGGCCGAGCGGCACGCGCAGCGCGGCGCCGCTGGGCAGGCTGTCCTCGCCCAGCCGGTCCGGCCCCTGCTCGACGCTGCCGGCGGGGGCGATGTAGAGCT
>NZ_JCACVY010000352.1:0-1356 GCF_058833935.1 Roseomonas sp. TS2
CCTCCCTCTGGACCCGCCCGCCGACACACCCCCCAGTCCAATCGTGCTGCCTCTGCCTGAGCAAAATTGCGCCGCTCAGGCTGAAAGAAGGCAGGCCGACAAGGTTCGACTGTTTTTGATACTCCCTACGCACCACGTTCGCTGGTCTTCAAATATTGTGCGACGGCAGCGTGGAAGCTCACACGCGATATTTCAATTCTACATGTTGCGAATTCCAAATGGAATATGAACACAAGGTGTGTTTGCTGCGGCCGGCTCTAAATGCCCAAGTTGGTCATCAAAAAATATTTGCGGCTTTAGGACATCTAAAATATTCTTTTTTTCGATGCCGCCCGTCAGAAAAAGCTCATCAACATCAATTCCCTGATGTTTCAGCGTATTCAGCATGCGCTCATGCGCGGGAGCATTGCGAGCAGTTACAATAGACACACGAATTGCTTTTTGAGGGTCGTTTACCCTGTTGGAATGTATTTTACCAACTCTCTGTATACTAGAAATTTTTTGGAGAAGCGGCATCAGAGGGCCATTTTTTAGAGGCCTATTCTTATTTTCTTTTTCGTAATGGTGAAAAAGTGGCAAGCCTCCATCAGCGTACTGACTTTCTGCTTCATCATCAACAAGTACACCGTCAAAATCAAAAGCAATTCTTAGTTGATTGTCTAGATCATCATTCGCGGCTGAACAGGGCAGTACATATCCAGCCGGATGCCCTTCCATGACCGCAGAGCGCACTTCTTCTTTGTTGGCGCTAAGATAAAGACAGGCATTTACTGATTTCATGTATGGGTACGGATTAGCGCCAGATAGGAAAAAAAGCGCGCGTTATATCAAGGCCGTAATGAGGTATTGCGTCCATCATGCGCAAACCTGCTTCTGGATCATTTCGCGAAAGGATGACTACTTCAACAGGAGCTTCTTCGGGGAAAATCTTGTTAAGATTTAGGAGTCTTTTGATGAAAGGAAAAGCAGCTCCTGGTGCGGGAGGTATTTCACGATTACTCTTCTGATAATTTCTGAAAGCCTCAAGTCCTTCATTTTCATAGATTTGATGTTCTTGGGAAAAATCAAACAAAGCGCTTGAAGTTATTCCAACTACAAGTTTTTTATCAATTGGATAAGGCATAATTTTTCTCCAATTCGCGGGGAATATATATGTAATTATCGCAATGAAAATGGAATATTTTTGCGCATCAAGAATTAATAATATTTTTATCGGATACTTTAATCGCAACTGCGAATCTGTTGCATAAACCAAAATAGCAAAAAAGATCAAAAAAAATTCTACCAGAGATCGGTGTGAGGAACCTCATTTCCTGCCGTCTGCTAGATGCCAAAGCACCTTGCAATATTGACAAA
>NZ_JCACVY010000353.1:0-1316 GCF_058833935.1 Roseomonas sp. TS2
TCGCGCGCCTCCTCGGTGCGGCCGAGGGGCCGGATGTCGATGCGGGTGCCGTCCAGCCCCGCGGCTTCCAGGATCTGGCGCAGCGCCAGGCCGTTGGCCAGCGAATCGCGCCGCGCGGCCGAGGCATCCTCGGCCGGGCCGGCCACCTGCGCCAGCAGGGTCACGCGCCCCTCGGTGCGCCCGGCCAGCCGCGCCGCCCTCACCGAGATCGGCGGGCAGGGGCTGGGTGGCAGGCTGCTGGGTGGCAGGCTGCTGAGTGGCAGGCTGCTGAGCCTGGGCCGGGCCCAACAGGGCAGGCTGCGCCAGGGCCAGCGGCACGGCCAGCAGCAGGAGGGGGCGGAGCAAGCGGAAGCGGGGGCGCATTGTATCGCGCAGCCTAGCCGACATCCTCGTGCAGGGGAAACGCGGCCGCGGGAGAAAGGGCATGGCCGCCCGGCCCGGCGCACGCCCGGCCGGTGCCGGAGAGAGGCCGCGGCCCATGGCGCCGCCCGCCCCCCTGATCCGGGCTTCAGCCCTCGCCGCGGGCGCGGCCGACCAGGGCGATGCCTTCCTGCACCACCTCGCGCAGCTTCGGCTGCAGGTGCGGGTTGCCGGCCACCACATGGCCGTTGGCGTAGCAGTCGCCGCCCTCGGGATCGGTGGCGTAGCCGCCGGCTTCCTTCAGGATGACCAGCCCGGCGGCGATATCCCACTTCGCCATGCCCAGCTCCCAGTAGCCCTCGTAGCGGCCGGCGGCGGTCCAGCAGAGGTCGAGCGCGGCGGCGCCCATGCGGCGGACGCCCGCCACCTGCGGCATCAGCCGGGCCAGGGTGGCGCTGAACTCCGCCTTGCGCTGCACCTTGGCGAAGGGGATGCCGGTGGCGAACACCGCGTGCAGCATGTCGCGCCGGCCGGAGACGCGCAGGCGGCGGTCGTTGAGGAAGGCGCCGTTGCCCTTCTCGGCCCAGAACAGCTCGTCGGCGGCGGGGTTGTAGACGACGCCGGCGACGACCTCGCTCGTGGTCTCGGTCAGCCGCTTCTCGATGCCGATGGACACCGCCCAGTGCGGGATGCCGTGCAGGAAGTTGGTGGTGCCGTCCAGCGGGTCGATCACCCAGCGCCATTCCCAGTCATTGCCGCCGCTCTCGCCCTGCTCCTCGCCGAGGAAGGCGAAGTTGGGACGGGCGCGGCCGAGCTCGGCGCGCAGCGTCTCCTCGGCGCGGAGATCGGCCTGGGAGACGAAGTCCCCGGGGCCCTTCATGCTGACCTGCAGCTGCTCCACCTCGCCGAAATCGCGCAGCAGGCGGCGGCCCGCCTTCTGGGCGGCGGCCACGACG
>NZ_JCACVY010000354.1:0-1313 GCF_058833935.1 Roseomonas sp. TS2
GGCGCGGGCCAAGCAGGTAGTGGCGCAGCCGGGCGCCGGGACGCAGATGCAGCCGCAGCCCGCCCGGCACCGGCTCCACCCGCAGGACATTCGGCGGCGGCTTCGCCACCACGCCGCCCAGCCCCAGGCGGACCACCGTGCCGAAGCGCAGGTCGACCATCTCGCCTTCCTGCACCAGCGAGTAGCCGGGCGCCTCCGGCCAGTCGAACACCACGCGCCCCATGCCCGGATGCACGCCGGCCCGCACCGGCACGGCCAGGGGAACCACCGCGGGGGCGCCGGGCCCGGCCGCTGCGCGCAGCGGCGGCGCCGCCGGCAGCAGCACGCCGCCGCCGAGCAGCAGGGCCAGGGCCAGGGTGGAGGCGGACCGGGGCATGGGGCGGCGGATCCTCAGTCGAACAGCGCGTCGATGGCGGACTGGCTGATGGCGTTGCCCGGCAGCTGCGGGCCGTTCAGCAGCCCGGTGGAGGGCGGCGCCTGCCGCAGCAGCTGGGCCTCCTCCGCGAAGCTGGCGCGGGTGCGGCCGATGCGCTGCTCGATCGCCTGCAGCGCCGTCACCACCTTGGCGATGCGCTGCCCGGTGATGTCCTGGAAGGCGCAGGCCTCGTAGATGCGCGTGGTGGCGGCCACCAGCGCCTCGGCCTGCGCCGGGGCGGCGCCGGCCATGGTCTCGAGCTGCTCGCAGGCATCGAGGATCTCGTGCGTCGCCTGCGCGGTGTGGCTGACGATGGCGGCCAGCTCGTCGGTCGCGCTCGGGATGACGCTCTCGTCGATGCCGTCGGCCCGCAGCGCCGCCACCTCGGCGCGCGCCGTGGCGATGATGCGGCCGAGCCCCTCCAGCTCCTGCAGCAGCGAGGCGGCGGTGGCCGTCAGGTCGCCGCGCAGGCCTGCGATGGCGTCCTTGGCGATGGCGTCCTTCGTGTCAGACATGCGCCATCACCTTCTCGATCTTCTCGCGCAGCGTCTCGGCGTTGAACGGCTTGACGATGTAGTTGGAGACGCCCGCCTGCTTGGCGGCGACGACGTTCTCCGTCTTGCTCTCGGCCGTGACCATGATGAAGGGCAGGTGCTTCAGACGGGCGTCGGCGCGCACCTCCTTCAGCAGCTCGAGGCCGGTCATCGGCGCCATGTTCCAGTCGCTGATGACCAGGCCGAAATTGCCGGAGCGCAGCTTGGCCAGCGCCTCGTGCCCGTCGGCCGCCTCGTCGGCGTCGTGGAAGTCGATCTGCTTCAGCAGGTTGCGGATGATGCGCGTCATCGTCTTGTAGTCGTCGACGACGAGCACCTTGATGTTGCGGTCGATGGTCATGGCG
>NZ_JCACVY010000355.1:0-1262 GCF_058833935.1 Roseomonas sp. TS2
CCGCGCCGGCCAGCAGCGCCAGCAGCAGGCTGACCAGCCGGTGCGGCCTGCCCGTCTCGGCCGTGGGTGCCAGGGCGGCGCGCCACAATGCGGCGCCACGCTCCGGCATCGTCGCCAGGGCGGCGAGGCCGGCCAGGGCGCGGTGCCCGCGGGGCGCCAGCAGCGCCGCCTGCGCCAGGCGGAACAGTGGCAACATCAGCGCCGGCAGCAGGAAGGGCAGCAGGGGCGCGGCCTCCAGCAGGCGCGCGGCGGCCAGGGCCAGGGTCCAGGGCAGGGCGAGCACCGCCAGGGCCAGCCACAGCGCATCGCCCGCCGCGGCCGCCGGCTCGGCCAGCAGGTGGCGGCGCTGCGCCGGCGAAAGGCCGCGGTGCCGCGGGTTCAGCAGGGCGGCGCCATGCCGGCGCAGCCCGTGCAGCAGCCCCGCCACGCTGGCCTGCGGCACCGCCGGCACATGGCCGGCGGCCAGGCCATCGGCCAGCTCCAGCCCGTCCCAGCCCTGGCGCAGCAGGCGCAGCCCCAGCTCGGCCGGCTGGCAGGGGGCGGCCTCGTCCCAGCCGCCCGCCATCTCCAGCGCCGGCCGGCGGATCAGCGCCAGGGCCGGGCGCAGCGGCACGGCGCGGTGTTCGTTGCGGGCCCGCTGCACGCGCGGCCAGCGCGAGGCATCGGCCGCGTGGGCCAGCCGCTCGGCCAGCGGCGCGCCCCGCTCCGGCGCGCAGGCGGCGGCCTGCACGAAGCCGAGGCCGGGGTCGCGGAAGAAGGGCACGGCGTGGCGCAGCCAGTCCGGCTGCACACGGCAGCCCGGCTCCAGCGTGGCCACCAGCGCGGCATCCGGCGCCATCTCGCGCAGGGCGAAGTTGCGCGCCGCCCGCTGCCCGGCGCCGAGATGGAAGAAGCGAAAGCGCGGGCCGAGCCGGGCGCAGTGCTCGGCCACCGGCTCCCAACTCTCGGGGCTATGGCTGCTGTCCAGCACCAGCACCTCCAGCGCGCCGTAATCCAGCTCCGCGAGGTGGTCCAGCGTGTCGCGCAGCAGGGCAGGCGGCATGTCCTGCGTCGGCAGATGCACCGAGACACGCGGCTCCGGCCCGCCTGCCTGCCCCAGCGCGGGGTGGCGGCGTCGGTAGGCGCGCGCGAACAGCGAATCGGCCAGCAGCCGCGCCTCCCACAGCAGCAGCAGCGCCATGGGCAGGAGAAGGACGAGCAGCGCCAGCCAAGCCGGATGCGACGCCAGCCCCTGCCGCGCCAGGACAGCCAGCCCGCCGGCC
>NZ_JCACVY010000356.1:0-1207 GCF_058833935.1 Roseomonas sp. TS2
CTCCAGCCGTTGCAGGATGCGCGCCTCGGCGCCGCGCCCGGCGGGGCGGTAGAAAGGCTGCCGCGCCATCCCGTCGGGGAAGTAGTTCTGGCCGCTGAAGCCTTCCGCCTCGTCATGGTCATAGGCATAGCCGGCGCCGTAGCCGAGGCTCTTCATCAGATTGGTCGGCGCGTTCAGGATATGGGCGGGGGGCATCAGGCTGCCGGTCTCCTTGGCGGCGCGGCGCGCCTCCTTGTAGGCGACATAGACGGCGTTCGACTTCGGCGCGGTGCCGAGATGCACCACGAGCTGCGCCAGCGCCAGCTCCCCCTCCGGGCTGCCGAGGCGCTCATAGGTCTCCCAGGCGGCGATGGCGGCGGGCAGGGCGGTGGGGTCGGCCATGCCCACATCCTCGGCGGCGAAGCGCGTCAGGCGGCGGGCGATGTAGCGCGGGTCCTCGCCGCCCTCCAGCATGCGGGAGAACCAGTAGAGCGCCGCATCGGCGTCCGAGCCGCGCAGCGATTTGTGCAGCGCCGAGATGAGGTTGTAGTGCTCCTCGCGGTCCTTGTCGTAGAGCGCGGCGCGCCTGGCCAGCAGGGCGGAGAGGCCGGCGGGGTCGAGCGGTGCGGTGCCGGCGGGCAGGGCCAGGAGCTGCTCGGCCATGTTGAGCAGGTAGCGGCCATCGCCATCGGCCATGGCGCGCAGCACGCCGCGCGCCGCATCGTCCAGCGGCAGGGGGCGCTCCGAGAGTTCCTCGGCGCGGGCGAGCAGGCGCTCCAGCGCCGCGTCGTCCAGCCGCTTCAGCACCATCACCTGGCAGCGGGAGAGGATGGCGCCGTTCAGCGCGAAGGAGGGATTTTCGGTCGTCGCCCCCACCAGGGTGACGGTGCCGTCCTCCACCACGGGCAGGAAACCGTCCTGCTGGGCGCGGTTGAAGCGGTGGATCTCGTCGACGAACAGAAGCGTGCCTTGCCCGGAGGTGCGGCGGGCGCGGGCCTCGTCGAAGGCGCGCTTGAGGTCGGCGACGCCCGAGAACACCGCCGAGAGGGCGGCGAAGCGCAGACCGGCGGCCTCGGCCAGCAGGCGGGCGATGGTGGTCTTGCCGACGCCGGGCGGCCCCCACAGGATCAGCGAGGCCAGCGCGCCGCGTTCCAGCATCCGGCTGATGCTGCCCTGCGGGCCGAGCAGGTGCTCCTGGCCCACCACCTCCTCCAGCCGGCGCGGGCGG
>NZ_JCACVY010000357.1:0-1196 GCF_058833935.1 Roseomonas sp. TS2
TGGACGCCACCGAGACCCGTACCGAACAGCCGGAGGCCCAGCGCGCCCTGGCCCTGCCCTTCGAGGCCACCGCGCTGCTGGAGGGGCTGCGCCCCTGGGTGGAGTGCGAGAGCCCCACCTTCGACGCCGCCGCCGTCAACCGCATGATGTCGCTGGCCTCGCGCGACCTGGCGCTGCTCGGCGCCCGCGTCGAGCGCATCCCCGGCCGGATGGGCCTCGGCGACTGCGTGCGCGCCCGCTTCCCGCACCCGGATGGCGAGATGGAGGGCGGCATCCTGGTGCTGGCGCATCTCGACACCGTCCACCCCGTCGGCACGCTCGGCGCCCTGCCCTACCGCGTCGAGGGCGAGCGCGCCTTCGGCCCCGGCATCTGCGACATGAAGGGCGGCACCTACATCGCGCTGCAGGCGATGGCCGCGATGGTGCAGGCCGGCATCGCCACGCGCCGCCCCGTCACCTTCCTGCTGACCAGCGACGAGGAGATCGGCAGCCCCTCGACGCGCGACCTGATCGAGGCCGAGGCGGCGCGGCACGAGGTGGTGCTGGTGCCCGAGCCGGCGCGCCCCGATGGCGGCGTGGTGACGGGCCGCTACGCCATCGCCCGCTTCAACCTGCGCACCACGGGCCGGCCAAGCCATGCCGGCTCCGCCCTCTCCGACGGGCGCAGCGCCATCCGCGAGATGTGCCGGCAGGTGCTGGCGATCGAGGCGATGACCACCGAGGCCTGCACCTTCTCGGTGGGCGTGGTGCAGGGCGGGCAGTGGGTGAACTGCGTGGCCACCCATTGCGACGCCGAGGCGCTGACCATGGCCAAGCGGCAGGCCGACCTCGACCAGGCCGTGGAGCGGATGCTCGGCCTCGCCGCCGGCGCCGCCGACGTGCAGCTCGCGGTGCGGCGCGGCGTGACCCGCCCGGTGTGGGAGCCGGATGCCAACACCATGGGCCTCTACGCCACGGCGAAGGGGCTGGCGGCCAAGCTCGGCTTCGCCATCAGCCACCAGAGCGCCGGCGGCGGCTCGGACGGCAACTTCACCGGCGCCATGGGCATCCCCACGCTGGACGGGCTGGGCGTGCAGGGGGCGGGCATCCACACCCTGCAGGAGCACCTGCTGATCGACAGCCTGGTGCCGCGCGCGCGGCTCTTCGCCGGGCTGCTGGCCAGCGTCTGAGGCCGGCCGGGCGCGGGGCCGACAGGG
>NZ_JCACVY010000358.1:0-1183 GCF_058833935.1 Roseomonas sp. TS2
CCCCGATGACCTCTATGCCGAGGTGACCCGCGCCGCCCCCTACGCCGCCCTCGCCCGCCAGGATTTCGACGACGTGCTGCGCTTCGTCGCGGATGGCGGCTACGCCCTCTCCGGCTATGAGCGGTTCCGCAAGCTGTTCCAGGACGCCGAGGGGCTGGTCCATGTGCGCGGGCCCCAGGTGGCGCGGCAGCTGCGGATGAACCTCGGCACCATCGTCGAGACGCCGCTGATGAAGGTGCGGCTGCGCGGCGGCCCGGTGCTGGGCGAGGTGGAGGAATGGTTCGTCTCCACCCTGGAGCCGGGGCACACCTTCATCTTCGGCGGCCAGGTGCTGCGCTACGAGGCGCTCGATGTCAGTGCCGTCATCGTCAGCCGCGGCGGCGAGGGCGAGCCGCGCGTGCCCGCCTATGCCGGCAGCCGGCTGCCGCTCTCCACCCACCTCGCCCGCCGGGTGCGCGGCATCCTGGCCGATCCGCGCCAGTGGCGCGCCCTGCCCGCGCCCGTGCGGGACTGGCTGAAGCTCCAGGCCCACGCCTCCGAGCTGCCCCCCGCCGAAGGGCTACTGATAGAAAGCTTCCCGCGCGGCGGGCGGTGGTTCACCGTGGCCTATTGCTTCGAGGGGCGGCTGGCGCACCAGACGCTGGGCATGCTCGTCACCAAGCGGATGGAGCGGCTGGGGCTCGGCCCGCTCGGCTTCCTGGCCACCGACTATGTGGTGGCCACATGGTCCGCCTTTCCCGTGGCCGACGCCGCTGCCCTCTTCACCGAGGACCTGCTCGGCGAGGAGCTGGAGGAATGGATCGCCGACAGCTCCATGCTGCGCCGCACCTTCCGCAACATCGCCACCATCGCCGGGCTGCTGGAGAAGAACCACCCCGGCCAGGAGAAGTCCGGCCGGCAGATGACCATGGGCGCCGACCTCATCTACGACGTGCTGCGCCGCCACCAGCCCGATCACATCCTGCTGCGCGCGACGCGCGCCGAGGCGGCGGCGGGGCTCACCGATGTCGGCCGCATCGGCGCGCTGCTGGCGCGCATCCAGGGGCGCATCCGCCATGTGGAGCTGGAGCGCGTCTCGCCGCTCGCCGTGCCGGCGCTGATCGAGGAGGGGCGGGAATGGGTCTCCGGCACCGCCGAGGACGCGCTGCTGGCCGAGGCCGAGGCGCTGGTGGACGAAGCGACC
>NZ_JCACVY010000359.1:0-1159 GCF_058833935.1 Roseomonas sp. TS2
GGCAGCGCGGGCGGCGCCGGCGAATGCCGGGTCGGCATCGTCAGCGGCCTGACACCCGGCCAGTCGATCCCCGTCACCGTGCCGGGCGGAGGCTCGGGCGGGGCGGGCACGCCCAGCAATGGCGGCGCCGGCGGCAATGCCAGCTTCGGTGCATACCTCACCGCCATCGGCGGCGGGGCCGGCCTCGCCGGCAACAACACGATCCAGACGGGCGGCGCCGGGGCGGGCGGCACGGGCGGCTCCGGCGGCCAGCTGGTCATCGCGGGGCGCGTCGGCGGCCTCGGCATCAACTACGGCGGCGTGCCGGGCGGCGGCGTCGGCGGCAGCGCCTTCATGGCGTCGACCCCTGGCCCATCGGTCAACGGCGCCGGCGCCGGCGGGGTCTTTCCGGGCGGCGGCGGCAATGGCGGCGCCGGCGGCTTCAGCGGCGGGGCCGGCGCCAACGGCCTCTGCCTCGTGCTCTGGACCTGAGGAACAGCGACATGACCAGCACCCGATACGCTCATGTGGTCGAGGGCGTCGTGCGCAGCCTCTACCAGCGGCCCGACACCTTCGCGGACCTGCCGCTGGACGCCTTGATGGCGCCGGAGATCGCGGCGCAGATGGTGCCGCTGCCGGAAGACCAGGCCAGCCAGGTGCTGGAGGGCTGGCGCTGCGAGGCTGGCACCTTCCTGCCACCGCTGCTGCCCGAGGCGCCGCCGCCGACGCCGATCCGCGTCATCACCCCGCGCCAGTTCCGGCTGCGCTTCACGCTGGCAGAGCGCGGCGCCATCACCCTCGCCGCCAGCCAGGCGCTCGAGGCCGGCGACGCGACGCTGCAGGTGTTCCTCGATGACCTGGCCGCCAGCCAGGAGGTGGAGCTGGACCACCCGGATCTGGCCGAGGGCGTGCAGGCCCTGGTGGCCGCCGGGCTGATCGATACGGCCCGCGCCGCCGAGATCCTCTCCGTGGCGGCCTGACCATGCCAGCCCCGCCCCCGGGCCCGCCCGACCTGGTGCTGGCGCTTTCCTCGGCCGCTCACCCCGACATCGTGCTGCCCCGCGTCTGGACGGGCGAGAGCGTGCGCCTGGTGGTCGAGGGCCGCGATGCCATGACCGGTGACGCTGCCGCCCTGCAGGCGCTGCGCTTCACGCTCATCCGGCCGGATGGCCTGCGCATC
>NZ_JCACVY010000360.1:0-1151 GCF_058833935.1 Roseomonas sp. TS2
AGGTCGCAGAAGGCGACGAGACCGACCCAGAGGGCGCTTCCCGTCAGCTCCCAGGCCAGCCAGGCGACGGCGATGCGGTGCATCCAGAGCCCGGTCCAGGCGGCCAGGCTGGCGCCGAAGAAGATGCGGGCGTTTCGGGTCGCCAGCGCGCGTCCCAGCGCGCCGAAGGGCGACCGGAACAGCGGCAGCTCAGGAGCCCCGCCCGCCCCCCGTGGGTGAGGCCGGGCCAGGCTGGTCCTGGGCGCCGCGCATGCATTCGTCGAGCAGCCGGTCCCGCTCGAAGCGGGCGCCAAGCTGCGAGCGCTCCAGCGGGTTGCCCATGTAGGCGCCGCTGCCCAGCCGCGACTCGGCCTCGTCCACCCGCATGGTCTGGCCACGCTCGCGGAAGCGCATCTGCCGCTCGACCTGGTCGCGGCAGGCGGCGCTGGTGGCGTCCCGCTGGCGCTGCTCGGGCGTGGCCGGCGGCGGCGCGGCGCAGGCACCCGTCAGCAGCATCAGGGGAAGGATCAGGCGTTTCATGGCGCGCTCCGGCGGTGTCAGGCAGAGGATCGGGCGAGGGCCGCGCGCCGGAGGCCGGCCGGGCGGATCAGCGCGTGGCGCCCTGCCCCGCGACTCCCGTCTCCGCCCCTGCCCCCGCCGCGCCGGCGATGCGGTTGGACAATAGACGCTTCATGCCGGTTTCGTCGAACCGGGCCCCGCCATCCAGCGGCGCGGCGGCGGCGGCGGCCAGCAACGCCGGGTGCAGCTCGATCCCGTCGGCGGCGATGGCGAACAGGCCGCGCGCCCAGGCCGCCCGGCCGAGCAGCTCGACCAGCGCCAGCAGCCGCAGGCAGAGCGCCAGCCCCGGCAGGGTGCCGAGCCCCACGGCGCGGTCCACCGCCTCCGCCCAGCAGGCGGCATCGGCATCGGCCAGCGCCATCACGGCGCCGCCCTCGAAGGCCAGGGTGCGGTGCGGCCCCCAGGCCTCGGCGGCGGCGGCGGCGCGCGCCGCGTCCCAGGCCAGGCTGAGGGCGCGGGGGGCGACGGGCGGCAGGGTCTCGGGCGAGCCGGGGATGGCGTAGTGCAGCGCGCCATCCGCCGCGACAGCGACGTGGATGGCGCCCTCTCGGGCGGAACGGGGCATCGCTTCAGAATGGGGACGCGGAGGGCGC
>NZ_JCACVY010000361.1:0-1129 GCF_058833935.1 Roseomonas sp. TS2
GCGCGGCGCGGCGCCCGGCGGCGGAGAGGGCGGGGGCGGGGGGCATCGCCTCCGGCCGGCGCCGCGCCAGCAGCAGGATGGCCAGCATGTAGAGCGCCGCCGCCAGCAGCCCGGGGATGAGCGCCGCCATGAACAGCTTGGCGATATTCTGCTCCGTGCTGATGGCATAGACCACCAGGATGACGCTGGGCGGGATCAGGATGCCCAGCGTGCCGCCCACCGCGATGGTGCCGGCGGCGAGGCCGGGCTCGTAGCCGTGGCGGCGCAGCTCGGGCAGGGCGGCGCGGCCGAAGGTGGCGGTGGTGGCCACCGAGGAGCCGCACACCGCCCCGAACGCCGCGCAGGCGCCGATGACGCCGATGGCCAGGCCCCCGCGCCGCTGGCCCACCAGCGCCTGGGCGGCGGTGAACAGGTCGCCCGCCAGCCCGCCGCGCTCGGCGATGGCACCCATCAGGATGAAGAGGGGGATGACGGAGAAGGTGTAGCTGGCGAAGAGGTGCCAGGGCGTGGCCTTCAGGTAGTTGGCCAGCACCTCCCACCCCACGATGTGCTGGTAGCCGAAGGCGCCCACCAGCAGCATGGCCAGCCCCACCGGCGCCCGCAGCGCGATGAGCAGCAGCAGCGCGCCGAAGCCGGTGCCGGCGAGCAGGAACTCCTCGCTCATGGCTTCTCCGCCGGCTGCAGGGCGCAGCGCAGCGCCGCCAGGGCGGTGGCCAGCAGCGCCAGCGCGCCGAGGCCGATGGCCCACCACAGCGGCATGGAGAGCACCATGCTGCGCGTGTCGCTGCGCCACGCATCGAGCGCGCCGAGCACCATGCGCCAGCCCAGCAGCGCCGCCGCCAGCGCCCAGACGAGATTCCAGAAGGCGTCGATGACGCGGCACAGCCCGGTGGGCAGCCAGCTCGTGAAGCTGTCCACCAGGATGTTGGCGCGCCGCAGCGTGCCGAAGGCCAGGAAGCCGAACACGGCGAGGCCCGAGCCGGCCTGCACCAGCTCGAAATCGCCCGGGATGGGCTGGCCCAGCAGCCAGCGCCGCAGCACGCTGGCCGCGGTGAGCAGGGCGGTGGCCAGCAGCATGGCGCCGCCGGCCAGCATCAGCGCCCGGCAGAGCAGCGCCACCGGGCCATGC
>NZ_JCACVY010000362.1:0-1071 GCF_058833935.1 Roseomonas sp. TS2
GGTCGAGGTAGAGCGGGCTTTCCAGATAGCGCCGCAGCCAGTAGCGCGCCAGCACCCCGAGGGTGGCCGCCATCGGCACCGCCAGCAGCACGCCGAGGAAGCCGAAGGCCACGCCGCCGGCGAAGAGGGCGAAGATCACCCACACCGCGTGCAGCTCCACCCGGTCTCCCAGCAGGCGGGGATAGATGATGTAGCCCTCGACGATCTGCCCGGTGACGAAGATGGCGGCGACCAGCCCGACCCCGTCCCAGGTGCCGAACTGGCCGATCGCCAGCAGCAGCGCCGTGGCCAGCCCGGTCATCGAGCCGACATAGGGGATGAAGGTGAGGAAGCCCGAGGCCAGCCCCACCATCAGCCCCAGCTCCAGCCCGACGGCCGAGAGGCCCACGGCGTAGTAGCCCGCCAGCAGCGCGCAGCAGAGCAGCTGCCCGCGCAGCCAGGCGGAGAGCACCCGGTCGGTGTCGCGGGCCAGCTGGCGCAGCGTGGCGGCGGAGCGGCGCGGCAGCCAGCTCTCGATGCGCCCCATGATGCGCGGCCAGTCCCGCAGCAGGTAGAAGGCCACCACCGGCGTCACCACCACCAGGGTGAAGACGCTGAACAGCGCGTAGCCGCCGCCGATCAGCCGCGTGGCCGAGGTGCCGAGGAAGGAGAGGATGGCGCCGATCTGGCTCACCGCCAGGTCGCGCAGCCGCGTGTCGAACGCCTCCGGGCCGAAGCGCTGCTCCAGCGCCGTCAGCGCCTCCTGCACCGCCGAGCCGACGCCGGCCACGTAGCTCGGCAGCCGGGCCAGCAGCGTGCCCACCTGGGCGATGACCAGCGGGTAGAGCAGCAGCAGCGCCAGCAGCGCCAGGGCCATCAGCGCCGTCACCAGCAGCAGCGCGGCGATGCCGCGCGACAGGCCGAGGCGGTTCAGCCGCGTGGCGAAGGGGTCGAGGAAATAGGCGATGCAGCCGGCCAGCACGAAGGGCGTCAGGATCGTCGAGAACAGCCAGAGCAGGAACAGCCCGGCCGCCAGAAGGCCGAGCACCAGCGTCAGCCGCTGGTTGCGCGTGGCGGTGCGCGGCCCGGGCT